>JAXHTU010000045.1:0-22081 GCA_034189955.1 Pseudomonadota bacterium
CGCCCAAGGCCTATGCCGAGCAGTGGGACATCGACGGCCTCGACGAGAAGGTGAAGTCGACCCTCGGCCTCGACCTGCCGCTGCACGACTGGGCCGCCGAGGAAGGCGTCTCCAACGAGGAAATCGAGGAACGGCTGGTGTCCGCCGCCGACGCCCGGGCCGCCGAACGGCTGGAAATGATCGGCGCCGACCAGACCCGCGGTCTGGAAAAGCAGTTCATGCTGCAGATGATCGACATGAACTGGCGCGAGCACCTGGTTCACCTCGATCACCTGCGCGGCGTCATCGGCCTGCGCGGCTATGGCCAGCGCGATCCGCTGAACGAGTACAAAACCGAGGCTTTCAACCTGTTCGAGACGCTGCTCTATGAGCTGCGCCACAACGTCACCCGCTGGCTGATGACGGTCGAGTTCCGCTTCGAGCAGGCTCCGCCCATGGAGTTGCCCGAGTTCCAGGAAATCCACCTGAACCCGGGCACCGGCGAAAACGAAATGGCCGATCCCATGGCCCAGAACCCGGAAGGCCAGCTGACCGGCGACGATCGCGCCCGCCTGCCGGTCGACACCCTGCCGGCCCAGTGGGAACGGACGCCGCGCAACGCCGACTGCCCCTGCGGCTCGGGCCGCAAGTTCAAACACTGCCACGGCAGCCTGATCTGACGGCGATCAGCACCGCCCGGTGACGCGATAGAGGTCGACATGACAACCCCCGCCACGCCGGGCGTCCTGACAGCCGACTACTGGAACGACACCGGCGGCGACGTCTGGGTCGAGCATCAGGCGCTGCTGGACCGGGTCAACCGACCCGTCGGCGACATCGTCGCCGACCGCGCCGATCCGGGCGCCGGAGCGCGGGTGCTGGATATCGGATGCGGCGCCGGGGCGACCACCCTCGACATGGCCGGGCGCGTCGGCCCGAACGGACGCGCCGTCGGCGTCGACGTCTCCGAAGCCCTGCTGGACCTGGCCCGCGACCGGGCGCGCGCAGAAGCGGTCGGCAATGTCGACTTCGTGCGGGCCGACGCCGCGACCCATGCGTTCGGCGCGCCGGCCTTCGACGCCGCCATCTCGCGCTATGGCGTGATGTTCTTCGACGATCCCGACGCCGCCTTCGCCAATCTGCGCCGCGCCGTCCGGCCGGGCGGCGGGCTCACCTTCGCCTGCTGGCGCGGCCCCGCCGAAAACCCTCTGTCGCTCGCGCCGCTGGAGGCGGCCGCGCCCTTCCTGCCCGAACCGCTCCGCATGTCGAGCGACGGCCCGGGGCGGTTCGCCTTCGCCGATCCCGACCGGGTCCGGGGCGTCCTCGAGCGCGGCGGCTGGCGGGGCGTGGAGATCGAGCGGCTCGACGTCCCGACGCCGGTGTCCTTCGACGAGCTGATGATTCTCAGCCTGCGCCTCGGCCTGCTCGCAACCGTTCTGCCACGGCACGACGAGGTCGTTCGCAAACGTGTCGCCGAAGCCGTCGCGGACCGGCTGGAAGACCATGTCGAGAACGGACGCGTGCCGATGACCGCCGCCTGCTGGCTGGTCACGGCGACGGCCTGAGGCGACTGGCGGCGCCGGATCAGCCGTGCGACATCGGGGCATGACCCACAAGAGCCTGTTCTCCCGCGCCCTGTCGCTCGACCCCGAGCGGCTGCATTTCGCCGCCCACAGCCACCACCTGTGGCCCGACGCCAGCTTCGACGGCCAGGTGCGGGCCTGGGTCGAGGCCAACAAATTCGCCGACCGCAAATGGGACCTGGTGTTCGGCGACGTCGTGCCCGAGGCCCAGGCCCATGTCGCCCGCGAGCTGAACCTGCCCTCGCCCGACACGGTCGTGTTCGCGCCCAACACCCACGACTTCCTGCTGCGTATCTTTTCGGGCTTCGCCGACAAACCGGTCCGCATCCTGTCGACCGACGGCGAATTCCACTCGTTCCGCCGTCAGGGCGAGCGTTGGGAAGAGGCCGGCGAGGCGGTGGTGACCCGCATCCCCCTGCATCCGTTCGAGACCTTCGACGACCGCTTCGTCGAGGCGGCGCGAACCGGCGGCTTCGACTGGATCGTGGTCAGCCAGGTCTTCTTCAGGACCGGCCAGACGTTCGGCCGGATGGCCGATCTCGCGGCGCTCGCCGATCCGGCCGGACCGTGGGTGCTGATCGACGGCTATCACGGCTTCATGGCCACGCCGACCGACCTGTCGACGGTGGCGGACAGGATCTTCTACGTCACCGGGGGGTATAAATACGCCATGTCGGGCGAGGGCGCCGGCATACTGCACGCCCCGGACGGCTTCTGCCCGCGACCGGTGGCGACCGGCTGGTTCGCCGAGTTCGGCGAGCTGATGGGCCAGCCCGAGGACGTCCAGTACCGCGCCGACGCCGGCCGCTTCTGGGGGGCGACCTTCGACGCCACGCCGCTGTACCGCTTCAACGGCGTGCGCCGCATGCTGGACGAGGCGGAGCTGACCACCGCCGGCGTCGCCGACCACGCCCGCGGCCTGATGCGGCGGTTCCAGGCGGCGGTCGCGGCCGGCGAGGCCGGGCGGCTGGACAGGGCCGAACTGATCAATCCGGTCGAGGACGAGGCCGCGCGCGCGCGCTTCCTCGCCTTCCGCCACCCCGACGCCCAGGCATGGCGGGCGCGGCTGATCGACGCCAATGTGGTCACCGACGTGCGCGACGACACCGTGCGCTTCGGTTTCGGCCTGTATCAGGACGAGGCAGACGTCGAGCGTCTGATCGAGGTGTGCAAACGGGTGCTCTGACCCGCCGCCCCGGCCTCAGAAGAAGGTCGTGTCGTCCGACGTCTTCGGCTCCGGAGCCTTGCGGGACGCCGGCGGCGTCGCCGGCCGCGCCGGGGTGGTCGGCGCGGCGCCCGGAGCGGGCAAGGGCCCGCCCTCGACCGGCGGGACCGGCCCCAGGCTCGGATAGGGCAGGCTCTCGGGGCTGCCGTCGCCCGGAACGGGCGCCGCTGGCGCCACGGCGCCATCGACCGGAACCGCCATCGAGCCGATCCGGTCGGGGGCGTCCAGATCGTCGCGCACGAAGGCCCAGGACCGGCTGTCCGAGCAGGCGCAGGCCTTCATATATCCCTGGGCGTCGCGCCAGATGATCAGCGGATAGCCGACGCCCAGCCCTTCTCCGGCCAGCGCCTCGCCCAGCTGTTCGGCGAAGTCCCGGCCCGCCTCGACCACCGCGCCGCGCGCCAGATTGCCGTCGGCGGCCGGAATGCCCGCCGCGGTCCAGTTGTTCGACGGCGTCGCGGTCCAGCGCTCGTAGAGGGTCCAGTCGCGCGTCAGCCACAGCTCCGCCACCGTGGCCCGTTCCGCCGCCGTCGACTGGGTCAGGCCCTCGCGATCGGGCCGGGCGAAGACGATGAACCTTACCTCGACGCCCGCGGCCCGCAGCTTCGGCGCCTCCTCGCGCTCGTAGCGCTGCATCGCCGCCGAGTCGCGATAGCCGACGATATACACCGGCTCGCCCCCGCCGCCGGCCGACAGCCAGGACGACTCGTCCAGCAGGCGCTGCACCTCGGCCTGGTTGCGGGTCACCGTCACGGGCTGGAAGCGGGCGTAGAAATGCTGATAGGCCCAGAAACCGCCGATCGCGAGGATCAGGCCGATCAGGGCGGCGAGGGCCGACCAGATGAAAAAACGACGCATGCGGGGGAGCGCTCCAGCTTCACGGTTCGGACAGCATAACGCCTACCATCGAAATCCGCTGCCACGAACGCGCCCCGCGCGAGCCGTCATCCCATCGTCGGGATGACGAAGCTGGAATCGGCGTGTTCCAGATCGCTGTCGGGCCAGCGGGCGGTGACCGTCTTGACCTTGGTCCAGAACTTCACGCCTTCCATGCCGTGCTGGTTGGTGTCGCCGAAGGCCGAGCGCTTCCAGCCGCCGAAGGTGTGATAGGCGACCGGCACCGGGATCGGGACGTTGATCCCGACCATGCCGACATTGACCCGGGCGGCGAAGTCGCGCGCCGCGCGGCCGTTCTGGGTGAAGATGGCGACGCCGTTGCCGTACTGGTGCTTGGACGGCAGTGCCAGGGCCTCCTCAAAGCTGGCGGCGCGGACGATCTGCAGCACCGGACCGAAGATCTCCTCCTTGTAGGACTCCATCTCCGGGGTGACGTGGTCGAACAGAGAAGGGCCGATGAAATAGCCCTTCTCGTGCCCCTGCAGGCTGAAGCCGCGGCCGTCGACGACCAGTTCGGCCCCCTCCTGCACGCCCTTTTCGATCCAGCCCTCGACCCGGGCCTTGTGCTGGGCCGTGACCACCGGGCCGTAATGGGCCCCGGCGTCGGTCGAGACGCCGACCCGCATCGACGGGATCTCGGCCACCATCCGCTCGCGCAGTTCGTCGGCGGTCTTCTTGCCGACCGGCACCACCACCGGCAGGGCCATGCAGCGCTCGCCGGCCGAGCCGTAGGCGGCGCCCGACAGGTCCTTGATCACCTGGTCCATGTCGGCGTCGGGCAGGACGATGCCGTGGTTCTTGGCCCCGCCCATGGCCTGGACCCGTTTCCCGTGCGTCGCCCCGGTCTGGTAGACATAGTTGGCGATGTCGGACGAGCCGACGAAGCTGATCGCATGCACCTGCGGATGGGTCAGGATGGCGTCGACCGCCGCCTTGTCGCCGTGGACGACGTTGAGCACGCCGGCGGGCGCGCCCGCCTCCATCATCAGCTCGGCCAGGCGCACCGGCACCGACGGATCGCGTTCGCTGGGCTTGAGGATGAAGGTGTTGCCGACGGCGATGGCGACGCCGAACATCCACATCGGGATCATGGCCGGGAAGTTGAACGGGGTGATGCCCGCGACCACGCCCAGCGGCTGGCGCATGGAATAGACGTCGATCCCGGGGCCGGCCCCCCAGGTGTATTCGCCCTTCAGCGCATGCGGGATGCCGCAGGCGAATTCGATGACCTCGAGGCCGCGCTGGATGTCGCCCTTGGAGTCGGCGACGACCTTGCCGTGCTCGCTGGACAGCAGTTCGGCCAGCTCGATCATATTGGCCTCGACCAGCCGCTTGAACTCGAACATCACCCGCGCCCGGCGCTGGGGATTGGTCGAGGACCAGCCGTCGAAGGCGTTCTGGGCCGCCTGGACGGCGCGGTCCATTTCGGCGACCGAGGCCAGTTGCACCCGGGCCTGCACCGCGCCGGTGTTCGGATCGAACACCTCGGAGAAGCGGCCCGAGGCGCCGGCGAACGAAGCGCCGTCGATGAAGTGGTTGATGTCGCGCATGGCTGTGCGTTTCCCTGAAGTGTCGGCTTGTTCTGGTTGGCGGCGGTTTAACCCGCGCGCCTCGGTCGCGCCAGTGCCGCCCCGGCGTCAGACCGCCGCGTCGAACAGGGCGTCGCGGGCGACATCGGCCTTCAGCATCGGGAAAAAATGGGTGCCACCGTGCACCGTCTCGACGGTGACGCGGGGCAGGCCGCGCGGCTGTTCGGGCACCCGGCAGGTCGAGCCCGCTTCGGCCTTGAGGATATGAACCGGGCGGTCCAGCCGCTTCAACGCGCGCCACGGATCATGGCTCTGGGCGGCGTAGTTGGAGGCTTCCCATTCCGGCGGGCAGGCGAGCGTCAGGCCGGCCTCCGTCTCGATCAGCCCGTCGGCCAGATAGTCCGCCAGCATGATCTCCGGCCAGCCGCGGAAGGCGCCCCGGCCGATATACGCCGCCATGGCCTGCTCGCGACTGTCGAACAGGGTCCGTCGACGCAGCGCGCCCTTGACCAGCGGGATGCGCGAGGCCAGCCGGTCCAGCAGAGGCAGATGGAAGGCGGCCACCACCCAGCGGCGCCAGATCACCGGATCCAGCAGCACCAGCTTCGATACCCGGTCCGGCCGCTCGGCCGCCGCCAGAAGGGCCGAGGTGCCGCCCATCGAATGGCCGGCCAGAACCGCCGGCGGGCCGTCCAGCGCATCCAGCAGGGCGACCAGGTCGTCCCGGTGATCCGCCCAGCCGCGGCGGCCGTCGGGCCTGGCCGGAAGGGTCGTCAGACCGTGACCGCGCAGATCGGGCGCCCAGATTCGCAGCGTCCCCGACAGCGGGGCCAGCAGGCTGCGATAGGTCATGGCGTTGAAGCCGTTGGCGTGGACGAAGACCAGATCGACCGGCCGTTTCGGATCGCCGAAGTCCAGCACGCTCATTTCGCCCGCGCCCCACCGGTTGTCGACCGGCAGGCTCAGGCGTCGGGGCGGGGAGAGCCGGATGGCGTCCATGGGCTCCAGATAGTCTTCGCGGCCGCGCTGCGCCAGAGACCCCCGCTCAGGCGGTGACCCGGCAGGCGGGACAGCGCCCGTGCGCCTCGATCGTGGTGCGGGCGATGGCGTAGCCGGCCGCCTCGGCGGCCCGGCCCAGATCGTCGGCGACCGGGGCGGACACCTCCCGCGTCGCGCCGCAGCAGTCGCAGATCAGGAAGGCCGCGGCATGGTCGATGCTGCCCGAGGTGCAGGCGACATAGGCGCTGATCGAGGCGATGCGGTGCGCCAGCCCCTTGCGCTCGAGAAACTCCAGCGCCCGGTAGACGGTCGGCGGCTTGGCCGGCTGTCCATCCTCGCCGAAGCGGGCGATCAGGTCATAGGCCTTGACCGGCTCTCCGGCCTCCAGAAGCAGGGCCAGCACCCGGGTGCGCGCCGACGTCATCCGTTCGCCTTCTGCGGTCAGGCGGTCGCCGGCGGCCGACAGGGCGCGTTCGACCTCGGCCTGTCCGGGCGGTCCGTCGGCGTGATGATGCTGGCAGGCGTCGCCCATACGCCACAGCTAGGCGCTCGGACGCCGCGCCGCAACGGGCGGGGTTGACCGACTGTGATGTTATCTCATAACACGACAGTTCCTCCTGTAAGGCCCGTCCCATGATTTCCCACCGCGCCCTCCTCCTCGCCCTCGTCGGCTGCACCGCCGTCGGCGGAACCGCCGCCGCCCAGACCCCGCCGCGCGACCGGGCGATCGTCGTCGATGACGTCATTGTCACCGGCGCGCCGTTCGGCGTCACCGACCGGGCCAGCCTGCTGGCCGTCACCGTGCTGGACGAGGAAGATCTGGCCGTGGCGCCGGCCGCCACCCTCGGTGATCTGGTCAACGGCCTGCCCGGCGTGCGCAGCACCAATTTCGCTCCCGGCGCCAGCCGCCCGGTGATCCGCGGCCTGTCCGGCCCGCGCGTCCAGGTGCTGACCAACGGCCTCGGCCTGATCGACGCCAGCTCGGTCTCGCCGGACCACCAGGTGGCGGTCGACCCGGCCGAGGCGCGCCGCATCGAGATCGTCCGCGGCCCTTCGACCCTGGTGTTCGGCGGTTCGGCCATCGGCGGCGTGGTCAACATCATCGACGACCGCATCCCGACCGAACCGGCCGAGGGCGGGCTGGACGGCCACCTCGGCGCCCAGACCTCGACCGTCGACGACGGGACCAGTTTCGGGGGGCGGCTCAAGGCCAACGCCGGGCCGCTGGTGTTCACCCTCGACGGTTTCACCCGCTCCGCCTCCGACTACGACGTCCCGGTCTTCCCGGAATCCCGGCGTCAGCTGGAGGCCGAGGGCGAGGAGCCCGGTGACGAACGCACCGTCGAAAACACCTTCGTCGACCTCGACCAGTATGGCGCCGGCGTCAGCTGGATCGGTTCGCGCGGCTATCTGGGCCTGTCGGTCAAGCACGTCGAGACGACCTATGGTGTGCCCGGGCACGAGCATGAACACGAAGACGACGAGGACGAGGACGAGGATCACGCGGAGGAAGGCGTCTCCATCGGTCTGGAGCAGACCCGCTACGACCTGCGCGGCGAGCTGACGTTCGACGCCGGCCCGTTCAGCGCCGCCCGCCTCTCGGCCGGCTGGGCCGACTATGACCACACAGAATTCGAGGGCGACGAGGTCGGCACCCAGTTCTTCTCGGAAGGCCAGGAGGGCCGGCTGGAACTGATCCAGCGCGAACGCAACGGCTGGCAGGGCGTCGTCGGCCTGCAGCTGCTCGAACGCACCTTCGACGCCGTCGGCGACGAGGCCTATGTCCCGCGCACGGAAATCAGCGAACAGGGCCTCTATACGGTGCAGCGGTTCGACCGGGGCGGCATGGGCTTCGAGGGCGGCCTGCGACTCGACAAACGTTCGCTGGAGAGCGTCGCGGCCGACCGGGACTTCAGCAATGTCTCGGCCTCCGCCGGCGCCTTCTTCCGCCCTTCGGAACCGCTGTTCCTGGGTCTGAGCGTGGCGCGCAACGAGCGCGCGCCCAGCGAGGTCGAACTGTTCGCGCAAGGCGCGCACATCGCCACCGGCTCCTTCGAGGTCGGCGACGTCGATCTGGACAGCGAGGTCGCAGCCTCGATCGAGGCGACGCTGCATTTCGCCTCGGGTCCGCTCGAGTTCGACCTGCACGCCTATCACGCCGACTACGACGGCTTCATCGACCTGAGGCCGACCGGGCTGGAAGACCCGGACTCCGAACTGCCGATCTTCGAATACGTCCAGACCGACGCCCAATTCCGCGGCTTCGAGGCCGAGGCCGATTACCGGCTGTGGGAGTCGGGTCAGCGCAGCCTGACGCTGACCGGCGCCGCCGACTGGGTCCGCGCCTCGACCGATCTCGGCCCCGCCGCGCGCATTCCGCCCTGGTCCGTCACGGCCGGGCTGGACTGGGTCTCGGGCCGGTTCGACGCCGGCGTCCAGCTGCGCCACGTCGGCGAGCAGGACCGCACCGCCGGGTTCGAGCTTCCCACCGACAGCTACACCCTGGTCAGCCTGACCGGGGCGGTCCGGCCGTTCGCCGACCGCAACGTCACGGTCTTCGCCGAGGCGACGAACCTGACGGATGAAGAGGCGCGCGAACACGCCAGCTTCCAGAAGGACATCGCGCCGATGCCCGGGCGCGGTCTGCGGGTCGGGGTCGCCTGGCGTTTCTGACGCCGGCGCCCCCGGCAGGGGAACCCTGTTTGCCGCCTGACGCCGTCTGGGCTAGAAGCGCGCTTCCCCTTTTTCATCCAGAGCTCGTTTCGCGTCCATGACCGACACCATCGCCAACGCAAGCCCGCTTTCGGGCAACGTCCTGTTCTACGGCAAGCCGGAGCCGCTCTCGGTCGACGCCCACGCCAAGCTCGGCGTCGATCCGGTCGAACAGCCCTACGCCTTCGTGGCCCAGACCAACATCGTGCCCCTGACGGTCACGGAATTCGCCCCGGCGGCGTTGACCTATCCGGTGATCTTCGTCGGCGAGGCCCGCCAGCCCGTCGCCGTCATGGGTCTGCGTCAGGGCGAGAACCTGTTCGTCAGCGAGGCCGGAGCCTTCAAGCCCGAGGCCTACATCCCGGCCTATGTGCGTCGCTATCCGTTCGTCTTCGCCAATGACGACGTCCAGAAGCGCCTGATCCTGTGCGTCGACCGCAGCGCCCCCTTCATCAAGGAAGGCGGCGCGACCCCGCTGTTCGTCGACGGCAAGCCTTCGCCCTACACCGAGCAGGCGATGGAGTTCTGCAACAATTTCGAGCAGGAGCGCCAGCGCACCGAGGCCTTCGTCAAGCTGCTGACGGAGCTCGAGCTGCTGGAGACCCGCGAGGCCGTCTTCACGCCGCGCAACCCGGACGGCACGGCCGGCGCCCCGCAGAAGATCGCCGAATATTTCGCCGTCTCGGAAGACAAGCTGAAGGGCCTGCCGGCCAAGAAGCTGGCCGAACTGCGCGACAACGGCGCCCTGGGCCAGATCTACGCTCACCTGGTTTCGCTGCTGGGCTGGGACCGCCTGATCGCCATGGCCTTCCAGAAGGCCGCCGCTTCGCCGCCGGCCGCCGGAAACGCCTGACGCAGCTGGTGGCTAGTGGCTAGCGGCTAGTGGTGGTCTGCCGCCGGCGATCCGCTGATCAAACAGAAAACCCCGTCCGGTTCGCCGGGCGGGTTTTTTGCAGGCGGCGCGGCAGCTCGGGTAAGACCAGTCACCGGTAACGCGATCCGCTAGCCACTAACCACTACCTTCGCGCCAGCACCGACCGGGTCAGGCAGGAGAAGACCAGCCGCCCGGCCTCGTCCAGCAGGTCGTGCTGGGCGATGACGATGCCCTTCTCGTCGCCCACCGGATCCTTGCCCATCACGGTCATCCGTCCGCGCATCAACTCACCGGCCGGGGGATTGCGCAGGTAGCGCAGGCCGTCGACGGCCAGAATCTTCGACTGGGCCCAGCTTGAGACCTTCTCGGCGAACAGCCGGCTCCACAGGGCGTAGACCATGGCGTCGGGCGCGCCGTACGACACGTCCCAACCCGGCGAGAAGCGCTCGACGAACACCTGCATGGACGAGGCTTCGACCATGCAGGCGCCGAGGGTCACGACCTCGCCGACGGCGAGATCCTCGAAATGGAGGTGGAGCGGTTCGCTCATTGTGGTCCTCAGCCGGCGGGTTCTTCCGAGACCCGGACCAGAAGCTTGCCGTCGTGATCGCCGGTGAACAGGCGGTTCAGCGAACCGAGGGCGTTTTCCAGGCCGTCGTCGACGTGGACCTTCCACTTGACCGTCCCGTCCTGCAGCCACGGCCCCATCTCGCCGACCATCTCGCGGGCCCGCGGCGCATAATCCAGCACCAGGAAGCCCCTGACCGTCAGCCGGTGGGTGATGATCCGCGAGAAGTTCGGCGACGGCGGCGCCTTGGTGGCGTTATAGGCCGAGATCAGACCGCACACCGCCATCCGGCCATGCGTCTTCAGCCGGTTGAAGACGGCGATCATGATGTCGCCGCCGACGTTCTCGAAATTCATCTCGACGCCGTCCGGCGCCAGCCGGTCCAGCGCCTCGCCGACGTCCTCGTTCTTGTAGTCGATGGCGGCGTCGAACCCGAGCTCCTCGGTCAGCCAGCCGCATTTCTCGGGCCCGCCGGCGATGCCGATGACCCGCGCGCCGCGCGCCTTGGCCACCTGGCCGGCGATCGAGCCGACCGCCCCGGCCGCGGCCGAGATCACGATCGTCTCGCCCGCCTTCGGCTGGAGCACGTCGGTGACGCCGAAATAGGCCGTCAGTCCGGTCATCCCCAGCACCGACAGATTGGCGGTCAGCGGCAGGCCCGGCGCGCGGTGCACCGGACGCAACTCCATCTCCGGGACCACCGCATAGTCGGCCCAGCCGCCCGACAGGGGCGTGACGATGTCGCCGGCGCGGAACCGGCTGGACCGGCTTTCCTCGACCACGCCGAGAGTCAGGCCGCGCATCACTCCGCCCAGCGGCACGGGCGGCAGATAGCCCTCCGCGTCGTTCATCCAGGTGCGGTTGGTCGGGTCCAGCGACAGATAGATGGTGCGGACGAGGACCTCGGACTCGTTGAGGGCCGGGACCGGCGCCTCGACCAACTCGAGATCGCCCGGCTTGACCAGTCCCTTGGGCCGCTGGCGCAGCACCCACTGACGATTGACGCGAGCCATGCCTGGTTCCTTTCCCGGGGGCTCGCCTTGTCGCTGCGACGCCCGTTTTCTTTCTGGACGCGCATCATGACGAGGCGGCGCGACCTGTCCAGCGCGAGACGAAGAAAAAGGCGGGTCCTGAACGGACCCGCCTGGAGTGGCATCATCGAGAATGAGGCGCGGAGGCGACAGACTGACTTTCGTCAGTCTCAAGTCGGGGGGGCGTCGCCGCCTCCGCATTCCGGTAACGGCGGCATGGCGGTCGGGTTCCTCGCCGGACGAACTTTTTTCCCCGGTTGCGCGAACGCCGGAACGGCTCCGCTACGGGGGGCGTTCATCTCCATATCGCAACGGCCGTCGGAGACCCGCCCATGACTCACGAATCCCCCCACGACAAGTCTGCGGACGCGGTCCACGAAGGCCGACCGGTCGAGGCCCAGTACGTTCGCGGCGGCCGTGGCGGCGTCCGCATCCTGACCCTGCTGGTCGTCTCGCTTGCCGCGGTGGCGATCCTGTTGCTCGGCATGTGGTTCGTCAGCCAGGGCGGCTTCGCCCAGACCAACGCCAACGACGGCGATCAGGCGGTCGACGCAGCCGCCTTCCAGACCGATGCCGTCGAGATACCGGCCGCCGACGCCCCGACCACCGCCACCGGCGAGCCGACCAATCCCCCGACCGGCCAGACCCCCAACGTCAACGCCCCGACCGTGGCCGCCGAACCCTCGACCTGACCGGGCTTCGCCGGACAACAAAAAAGCCCCGGTCTCGCGACCGGGGCCTTTTCATGATTGCGGCGAGTCTTCAGGCCGCTTCGCGTTGCCGCGACGGATGGAAGAAGAGCGCCTGGCTGATCGCCGCCTTGACCGTCTCCGGCTGGAACGGCTTGGTGATCAGGAAGGTCGGCTCGGGACGTTCCCCGGTCAGCAGACGTTCCGGGAAGGCGGTGATGAAGATCACCGGCACGTCGATCCGCTTGAGGATGTCCTTGACCGCATCGATGCCCGACGAGCCGTCGGCCAGCTGGATGTCGGCCAGAACCAGACCGGGGCGGTGCCGGGCGACGGCGTCGACGGCCTCGTCATGGGTGGTGGCGGTGCCGGTGACGCGATGGCCCAGCTCCTTGACCAGGCTCTCGATGTCCGCCGAAATGATGGCTTCGTCCTCGATGATCAGCACGTCGGTGGCCAGTTCGGCGTCGATGTCGGACTGGGCCTCGGCGATCAGCCGTTCCACATCCATGGCGTCGGCGTCGAGGATCTGGGCCGCCTCGGACGGGGTGAAGCCCTCAAGCGCCGTCAGCAGGAAGGCCTGGCGCGAACGCGGGGCGATCTGCATCAGGCGGCGCGAGGCGTCGTCGCGGCCCTCCATGCCGCTGGTGTCTTCCAGCCGGGCCCCGGTCGAGGCCCAGATGGCGTGGAACACGTGATACAGGGCGACGCGCGGCGTCATTTCCGGCGGCAACTGGCGCTCGCCGGCGGCCAGCGCCTCCAGCGCGACGCGGACGTAGTTGTCGCCCGTGGTCTGGTCGCCGGTCAACGCACGGGCGTAACGGCGCACATAGGGTAGATGCGGCGCGAGACGGGCCAGCAGGCTCATGGAAAATTCCCCGACAGATAAGCGGTCCCGATCAGTTTGGGACCTTGGCAGGCCCGGTCAACGTATCAAATCGGCCACGGTTCCCCAAGCGGGATGAAAGCTTGAGCATTAAACCCTCGTAATGCCGGAACCGTCTATCAGGGCTCGCGTTTCCGGCTATCGCAACAACAGCGTCTGGGTGGCGGCCGTTCATTCTATGACAGACAATACAAACCCTTCCCGCAAGGCGGCGCCGACCGGCGGCCCCGCCCTTGAGGAGGCGCGCCTTCGCCAACAGGCGATCGGGGTCAAGCTTCGGCATATGTTCGACGAGGTCGTCAACGAGCCGGTGCCTGACGAATTCCTCGACATCCTGCGTCGGGCCGACGAGCGCTCGGGCGAGGGCGGCTCATGAGGGGCGCTGCCAGCCCGCCGCCCAAGCCTCCCTCCGCGGACGATAACGCCTTCAAGAGGGAGCTGGTCGCGTTGATCCCGCATCTGCGGGCCTTCGCCCGCACCCTGACGGGCGACCCGACCGCGGCCGACGACCTGGCCCAGGACGCGATGATGAAGGCGTGGGACGCCCGCGCCAGCTATCAGATGGGCACCAATATGAAGGCCTGGACCTTCATGATCCTGCGCAACCAGTTCTACTCCGAAAAACGCCGCTCGTGGCGGCAGTCCCAGCTCGACCAGGAAGCGGCCGAGCGGACCCTGGTGGCCGTCGACGATCCGGAATCGCCGGTCGCGCTCGACGAATTGCGTCTGGCCCTCGCCACCCTGCCGGAGGAACAGCGCGAGGCGCTGATCCTCGTCGGCGCCGGGGGCTTCGCCTATGAAGAGGCGGCGGACATCTGCCAGTGCGCGGTCGGTACGGTGAAGAGCCGGGTATCCCGCGCCCGCAAGGCTTTGCAGGCCACGCTGGAACGGGGCGGCTACGCGCGTGACGGCCGCGCCGCCGGCGACGCCATGCGGTCCATCCTCGCCGACGCCGATCGCCTGAGCAGCGTCCGGGGCTGAGGTGATCCGCCTCGGGCGAGCGTTCGGTCGGGGTCTGGGCCGCCCCCAATTCCAGGGCATCCGCTTTCGTCTCGGGGCCGCGCTCGCCCTCGCCTTGCTGCCCATCCTGGCCTTGGGCGCATTCCAGGCGGATGCGCAGTTCCGCCTGCAGGATCGACAGCGCCGCGACGATCTGCAGCTCGCCGCCGAGCGGACCGCCGCCAGCGTCAGGGGGCGGCTGGACAGCACCACCGTCCTGCTTCAGGCGCTCCGTCCGGAGGCGCTCGAGCTGTTTTGCGAACCCCGCCTCACGGCCCTGGTGCAACGCATCGAGGGACTGGACGGGCTGGCGCGCCTCACCCCGACCGGTCAGACGGCCTGCGCCTCGCAACAGTTGAACGCGCGCTCTCCGGCCTGGCTTACGCAGGCCCGCGACTCGGCCTGGTTCGAGCGGTTGCGGGAGGGCGAGGACACGGTTCTCGCGCGCGCCCCGCTCCGGCCCGGAGAGACGCCCGGCCTGATCGTGGCGATCCGTCTGGAACGGCCCCTCGGGGCCTTCGACGGCGTCATGGTCGCCGTCATCCCCCTCGCCGCCCTGCAGCCGGATCTCGCCGACCGCGCCCTGCCCGAGGGCTCGCAGGCGGCCCTCACCGACGGAGACGGCCAGATTCTCACCGCGACCGACCCGGAAGCCTTCCAGTTGGCGGGCGGGGGCGGGGTCGAGGGCTGGGTGGACCGCGCCCGCCGCGACGCCTCCGCCATATTCGAAGCGGACGACGCGCGCGGTCGGCATCGCGTCTACGCCGGCGCGGCCCTGGCTGGACGGGACGTCTACGCCCTGCTCTCGGCGCCCGCCCCCAGCCTGCTCTCATGGGCGCGGCTCAACCCGGTCGGGTCCCTGCTGATCCCCCTGCTGGCATGGCTGATCGCCTTCCTGGCGGTCATGTGGGTAACCGAAAGGATCGTGATCCGGTGGTTGGTGTATCTGGAGCGGGTCGCGGCCATCTATGCGCGCGGCCGGTTCTCGGTGCGACCGGTGCAGGCCATGAACGCGCCGGTCGAGATCCGCGTGCTCGCCCGCACGCTCGACGAATTGGCCGAGACCATCACCACCCGCGACGCCGCGCTGAACGCCTCGATCGAGGAAAAGGACGCCCTGATGCGGGAGATCCACCACCGGGTGAAGAACAACCTGCAGATCATCTCCTCCCTGCTGTCGATGCAGCAACGCGCCCTCACCGACCCGCAGGCCAAGGCGGCCGTCGGCGACACCCGCCAGCGCATCTCGGCCCTCGCCCTGATCTATCGCACCCTCTACCAGAGCGCCGACCTGCGGTACGCCGACGCCCGCATCTTCCTGACCGAACTGGTCGGGCAGCTGGTCGCCAGCGAGGCGGGCCGGGGGCCTCTGGTGACCTCTTCCGTCGAGGCCGATTCCCTCGTCGTCGATCCGGACAAGCTCGCGCCGCTGGCCCTGTGGCTGGTCGAGGCGGTCACCAACGCCCAGAAGCACGCCTTCGCCGGCCGGGGCGGCGCTCTCAAGGTCCGCTTCCGCGTCGAGGGCGACACCAGCGTGCTCGAGGTCGAGGACGACGGCCCGGGCGTCAGCGAGACCTTCCGCGCCGGCGTCGGTCAGACGCTGATGGGCGCCTTCGCCAAACAGCTGCGCGGGACGGTCGAGATCGCGGCCGCGCCGGGGGGCGGAGCCATTGCCCGCATGACCTTCGCCACGCCCGAGGCGGTGACGCCAACGGACCCGGCTGACCTTGGAACCGGCGGGACGCCGCGACGTTCTTGAGTCGACAGGCCCCGCCCCAGGGTTCGAGGAGAGTTTAAGATGCGCAAGATTTTCGTTCTGTTCGCCGCCGCCGCCGCCCTGACCGCCGCCGCCTGCAACACGATCTCCGGCGCCGGCCAGGACGCGTCGGCCGCCGGCAACGCCGTCAGCGGCGCCGCGGAAGACGCCAAGAACTGATCCGGTTCCCGGCCGCGCTTCCCCCCGACACGCGGTTCGGTTGAAGAAGGCCCGCCTGGCTCCCCCGCCGGCGGGCCTTCGCTCGTTTGCGGCGCCCGCTTGCAAGGCGCCGTCGCCGCGCTACCATCGGCGTCAGGACGTTCGCCAGTCGACCGTCGACCGGGGGGAGTGCGATGACCGGCGAGACCGTTGAGCCCGCGTCGGGCCCGGGCTTGAGAACCGTGGTGGTCGCCTCGGCCGCCGGCACCGCCTTCGAATGGTACGACTTCTTCATCTTCGGCTCCCTCGCCGCCGTCATCGCCCGGCATTTCTACGCCGAGGTCAACGAGGCCACCGGCTACATCCTCGCCCTGCTGACCTTCGGGGTCGGCTTCGTCGTCCGCCCGCTGGGCGCCCTGGTGTTCGGCTGGTTCGGCGACCGCACCGGACGCAAGACCACCTTCCTCGTCACCATCACCATGATGGGCCTGGCCACCGTGGCCATCGGCCTGCTGCCCGACTACGCCGCCATCGGCGTCGCCGCCCCGGTTCTGCTGATCCTGATGCGGGTGCTGCAGGGGTTCGCCCTGGGCGGCGAATATGGCGGCGCCGCCATCTATGTCGCCGAACACGCGCCGGCGAAGACGCGCGGATTCCTGACGGGCTGGATCCAGACCACCGCGGCCCTCGGCCTGATCGGCGCCCTCGGCGTCATTCTGATCACCCGCAAGATCGTCGGGGCCGAAGCGTTCGACGAGTGGGGCTGGCGCATCCCCTTCCTGCTCTCGGCCTTCCTGCTGGCCATCTCGCTGTGGATCCGCCTGCGGCTGGACGAAAGCCCGGCCTGGCGCCGCATGGAGCAGGAAGGCGGCGAACGGCGCGCGCCCTGGCGCGAGGCCTTCCTGACCTGGAGGAACGGCCGCTTCGTCCTGCTGGCCCTGTTCGGGATCATGATCGCCCAGGGCGCCGTCTGGTACTGCGGCTATTTCTACACCCGCTTCTTCATGGAGCGGATTCTCAAGGTCGAGGTGGCGACGGTCGACATGATGATGCTGTGGCTGACGGTCGCCTCGGCCGGCCTCTATGTCTTCTTCGGCTGGCTGTCCGACAGGCTCGGGCGCAAGCCGGTGATGCTGTTCGGCATGATCCTCGCCCTCGTCGCCTTCTTCCCTGGCTTCCACGCCCTGACAAAGGCCGCCAATCCGGCCCTGGCCGAAGCCCAGGCCTCGGCGCCGGTGACGGTGGTGGCCGACCCCGCGTCCTGCGCCCTGCAGTTCGATCCGGTCGGCAAGGCCGCCTTCGCCAGCAGCTGCGACATCGCCAAGAGCGTCCTGTCCAACGCCGGCGTATCCTATATCAACGCCGAGGCCCTGCCCGGCAGCGTCGCCACCGTCCGCATCGGCGGGGTCGATGTCGCCTCGATCGAGGGCGGCGATCTGTCGCCGGCCGCCTTGAAGACCGCCCGCGCCGAGGTCGAGACCCGCGTCGAGGCCGCCCTGTCCGCCGCCGGCTATCCCGACCGCGCCGATCCGGCGCGAATGAACCTGCCGCTGATGTTCGCCATCCTGATGGTCTTCATCGTCGCCGCCACGGCCCTCTACGGGCCGCAGGCCGCGGCCCTGGTCGAGCTGTTCCCGACCCGGGTGCGCTACACGGCGATGAGCCTGCCGTACAACATCGGCACCGGCTGGGTCGGAGGTCTGCTGCCGGCCGCCAGCTTCGCCCTCGTGGCGGCGTCGGGGAATATCTATTTCGGCCTGTGGTATTCCGTCGGCTTCACCCTGGTCGCGGTCGTCGTCAGCCTGCTGTGGTTGCCCGAGACACGCGGGCGCGACCTGCATACGATCGGGACCTGAGGCGTTACGCTCCCGATACCTCACAGCCGGATGACGACCATGACCGACAAGACGGGCCGCGCGGCCGGCCTCGCCCTTCTTCGCGAACACGCCCTGATCGCCGGCGAGCCGGTGACCTCGACGAAACGGATTCCCGTCGACGATCCCGCCACCGACGAAATCCTCGGCCACGTCCCCGACCTCGGGGCGGCCGAAACCGAACGCGCCATCAAGGCCGCGCACGACGCTTTCCCGGCGTGGTCGCGCTCCGATCCGCACAAACGCGCCGCCATCCTGCGCGAATGGGCCCGGCTGATCGATGACAACACGGAGGGCCTCGGGGCCCTGATGGCGCTCGAGAACGGCAAGCCGTTCGAGGAGGCGAAGGGCGAGGTCGCCTACGCCAACAGCTTCATCAAATGGTTCGCCGGCGAGGCCGAGCGGCTGATCGGCGAGACCCAGGACAGCCCGCTGGGCCACGTCATCCTGACCTTCCGCGAGGCGGTCGGCCCCTGCGCCCTGATCACCCCGTGGAATTTCCCCGCCGCCATGCTGACCCGGAAACTGGGCCCGGCCCTCGCCGCCGGCTGCACCGCCGTGGTCAAGCCGGCCAGCCAGACCCCCTTCACCGCCATCGCCCTGGCCGAACTGGCGTATCGGGCCGGCCTGCCCAAGGGCGTGCTCAGCGTGATCACCGGCGACGCCGCGACCATCGGCGGGGTGCTGACCGCCTCGCCGCTGATCCGCAAACTCAGCTTCACCGGCTCGACCCCGATCGGCCGCAAGCTGGCCGAACAGTGCGCCCCGACGCTGAAGCGGGTGTCGATGGAGCTGGGCGGCGCCGCCCCCCTGATCGTCTTCGCCGACGCCGACCTCGACCATGCCGTGGCCGAGACCATCAAGGGCAAGTTCCGCAACTCCGGCCAGACCTGCGTCTGTCCCAACCGCGTCTATGTCGAACGCGCCGTCGCCGACGACTACGCCCGCAAGCTGGCCGAGGCGGTGGCGAAAATCCCCGTCGGCGGCGCCTTCGACCCCGGCGTCAAGGTCGGGCCGCTGATCGAGGACAAGGCCATCCGCAAGGTCCAGGACCACCTGGCCCTGACCAAGGCCTCCGGCGGCGAAATCCTGACCGGCGGCGAACCCCACGCCCTCGGCGGCCGCTTCTTCCAGCCGACCGTGACCCTCGGCGGCGACGACGCCCTGTTCCGACGGGAAGAAACCTTCGGTCCGCTGATCCCGGTCTTCCCCTTCGACACCGAGGAGGAGGTGCTGGCCAAGGCCAACGACAGCGAGTTCGGACTCGCCTCCTATGTCTTCACCCGCGACCTCGACCGCGCCATGCGCATGGGTCGCGGCATCGAGGCGGGCATGTGCGGGATCAATACCGGCCTCATCTCCACCGCCGTCGCCCCGTTTGGCGGCGTCAAACAGTCCGGCTACGGCCGCGAGGGCTCGATCCACGGCATCGACGAATACGTCGATGTCAAACAGGTGACGCTGGCGCTGCGCTGAGCGGGCGTCAGGCCGGCGCCCAGCTGGCCCTCGCCCCGTCTGCGTCGTCCGCCGGAGGCGGTCTGCGGCGAACCGGCCGCGCCGCGCGCCCGGACCGGGCGGCCACGGCCGGCCACGTCCGCAACCTGTCGACGACCTGCCGCACCCTCATCGCCAGCGCCGCCTGGGCGGGTCCGAGCCGTGTTCTCGCCGCCATCAGGCTGACGGCGGCCACGACCTCGACATAGACGAGGACATCCCCGGCCATCAGCAGCGCCAGCTCCACGCCGACCAGTTGCCAGAGGAACGCCGCCCCGATCACGATCGCGACGACGCGCAGACCGGACCCGGAAAAGGCCCACAGGGTCCCCGCCATGACCCGTTGCCGAACGCCGGCGTCGAGGGCGCAGCCCAGGGCGACGACCGCCAGCAGGCCGGGCAGGACAGCGCCTTCACCCGCGCCAAGCGCCATCAAGCTCCACCATCCGGTCAGCCCCGCGAGGGCGCACCACACAGCCACGATCCTGTTCATAAGTTCAGCTCCGACAAAGCCCGGCTTTCAACATGGAGGCCGGCCGGATCAAGGCAAGCCGTCAGACCTTCTTCAGGCCGGCGATGAAGGTCTGGACCTCGTCCATCATCCAGTCCCCACCGTCCCACCAGAAGCGCGCCAGGGCCTCATGGTTCAGGCGCACCCACTCGATCGCGAGGGGAGCCATGCGGGCGAAGGCCCGATCATCGAATTCGCCGGATCTGGCGACTACCCTCGGTTCCGAAGCGATCGCCACGGAAAAGCTCGGCTGGTGGCGGCCGGGTTTGACGTAGCACTTCACCCGCGGTCCATGGCGGCCC
The DNA here is from genome assembly GCA_034189955.1 of Pseudomonadota bacterium. Lineage (GTDB taxonomy): Bacteria > Pseudomonadota > Alphaproteobacteria > Caulobacterales > Caulobacteraceae > Brevundimonas. The sequence continues at coordinate 20,068 of JAXHTU010000045.1, forward strand.
ATCGCCGTAGTGATCGTCACTACGCCGCTGATGCCCGTGTGCGCTTCCCCCAGATTGGCCATCTCGAAGATGTCCTCTTCGCCGAGCGCGCTCAACTCCTCGTCGAGCGTCGGCTCGCGATCGATCCAGACGGCGATGTTCTCGTTCATGCCCATGACCTCGATAAGAGCCTCCACCGCTGCGCTGTCAATCGATTGCAACCTGTGCGAGCAATTCCTCCAAGCACCCCTCACACCGGCAGCGCCCCCCGCTTCACCACCGTCCGCATCGCCACGCTGGACGACACCCGCGTCACCCCCGGGATCCGCGTCAGGTCCCTCGAGTGCACCCGCTCCAGATCGTCGACGTCGCGCACCACCAGCCGCAGCAGATAGTCCGAGCCGCCCGTCATCAGATAGCACTCCACCACCTGGGGCACGGTGGCGATGGCGGTCTCGAAGGCGGTCAGCATGGCCTCCGCCTGGGACGACAGGGTCACCGTCACGAACACGCTGATCGGCAGGCCCACCGCCCGTTCGTTGATGATGGCGGTATAGCGGCTGATCACCTCCGCCGTCTCCAGCGCCCGCAGCCGGCGCAGGCAGGCGCTCTCCGACAGGTTCACCGCGCGGGCCAGGTCGGCGTTGGTCATCCGCCCGTCGTCCTGCAGGGCGCGGATCATCTTGCGGTCGGTGTCGTCGAGGGCGACGGCAGAAACAGTCTTCACGGCGGGCCTCCTTCGCAGACCCTGCGACTTTACGCCGTTCACACGGCGAAAAGAACAGGAACCTGCGCGCGGACCCTCGCTAGATTGGCGCTGAGGCGAGGCCGCCGCAGAGCGCGCCCGCACCCGTTGGAAGAGGAACCCCCATGCGCGTCGGCGTCCCCACTGAAATCAAGAAGAACGAGCACCGCATCGGCCTGACGCCGACCGCCGTGCGCGAATATGTGGCCCACGGCCACACGGTCTCGGTCCAGCAGGGCGCCGGCCTCGGCGCCGGCTTCACCGACGCCGACTACCGGAAGGCCGGGGCGACGATCGTCGCCAGCGCCGCCGAGATCTTCGCCGCCAACGACATGATCGTGAAGGTCAAGGAGCCGCAGAAGCTCGAGTGGGAAATGCTCCGCGAGGACCAGATCCTGTTCACCTACCTGCACCTCGCCCCCGACCCGGAACAGACGAAGGGCCTGCTGGCCTCGAAATGCGCCGCCATCGCCTATGAGACCGTCACCGACGACCGCAAGGGCCTGCCCCTGCTGGCCCCGATGTCCGAGGTCGCCGGCCGCATCGCCGTCTTCTCGGCCGCCGAGACCCTGCTCAAGCACAACGGCGGCATGGGCCTGCTGTTCTGCGGCGTCCCCGGCGTCGCCCCGGCCCGCGTGCTGGTGCTGGGCGGCGGCGTCGTCGGCCTGAACGCGGCGCGCATGGCCATGGGCCTCGGCGCCGAGGTCGTGGTCCTCGAACGCTCGATCCCGCGCATGGCCTATATCGACGAGGTCACCAACGGCCGCGTCGTCACCCGCTATTCCTCGATCAATGCGATCGACGAGGAGATGGTCAAGGCCGACGTCATCATCGGCGCCGTGCTGGTCCCCGGCGCCTCGGCCCCCAAGCTGATCAAGCGCGAGGACCTCAAGGCGATGAAGCCCGGCTCGGTGCTGGTCGATGTCGCCATCGACCAGGGCGGCTGTTTCGAGACCAGCCACGCCACCACCCACGAAGACCCGACCTATGTCATCGACGGCGTGGTCCACTACTGCGTCGCCAACATGCCCGGCGCCGCCCCGCGCACCTCGTCCGAGGCCCTCAACAACGCCACCCTGCCCTTCGGCCTGGCCCTCGCCGACCACGGCCTGGACGCGCTGAAGACCAACCCTCACCTCGCCCGGGGCCTGAACGTGCTCAAGGGCGAGATCACCTACCCGGCCGTCGCCGAGGCGCTGGATATGCCGTGGAGCGATCCGTACGGGGTGTGGGCGAAGAGCTGAAACTGAGGCAGCAGGCAACAGGCAGCAGGCAGCAGGGTCGGCCGGC
>JAXHTU010000046.1:0-21617 GCA_034189955.1 Pseudomonadota bacterium
CCGCGCTTGACCGCCACGACCCTCGGCGCCTTGAGGCGATCCGGGGGCGCCGCACGGGTCACCGGCCCTGAAGCTCCAGCGCCCGCCTGTACAGCGGCTTGCGCGGCAGGTTCAGCGCCGTCGATCCCCGCTGCCAGGGGCCGAAGGGCGAGATCGTCGTCGTGATCGGGCCGGGCGTGGAGGAGGCCGCCTCGGAGGCCGATGCGGACGCGGCCCTGGCCGAGGCCATGACCCGGCTGCCTCCGGGTGAGGCGGCGGCGGAAGTGTCGAAGGCGCTGAACCTGCCGCGCAAGCCGCTGTACAGGCGGGCGCTGGAGCTTCAGGGCCGGTGACCCGTGCGGCGCCCCCGGATCGCCTCAAGGCGCCGAGGGTCGTGGCGGTCAAGCGCGGCTGGCGTGTCGCTCTGGGGTCTCTGTCGCACAGGCTGGGGCATCGATCCGAATGGATCGCCGCGGCCCTGCTGATGAGCCGTGGCTATCAGGTGCTGGGGTTCCGGTTGAAGACCCGGGCGGGCGAGATCGATATCCTCGCCCGGCGCGGCCGCACCATGGCGGTGGTCGAGGTCAAGCGCCGCGCCACCTTGGAACTGGCGCTCGGCGCCCTGTCGGCGAAACAGTATGACCGCCTGCTCGCCGCCGGGCGGGCGGTGTTGCGCCAAAGACCCAGCTTGGCCGGGCATCTGCTGCGGATCGACATGGTGGCGCTGGCTCCGGGCCGACTTCCACGCCATCGTCGCGGCGTTGGCCGTTCGGGAGGGAGCGGACGTGACTCGTGACGATGCCGAAAGCGTGCTGACGGAGGCGGGCCTTGCCGACGACGGGGACTTTCCCCTGCTCGAGGCGGCGATCGCCTGCGCTATCCATGACTATCCGTTTCGCGACCCTGAACCGGCCCGGACGCTGGCAAACAATGCGGCCGAGCGCCTGGCGGAACGGGTTGCTGACGAAGGTCCGGACGAGGCCCTGGCCGAGACCATGGCCTCCGATCTGCGGCTGAACGGCGACCTGCTGAACTACGATCATCCCGGCAACACCGATGTCATCGATGTCGCCGAGCGCCGCCGCGGGCTCTCGGCCACCTTGGCCATCTTCTATCTCGACGCGGCGCGGCGAGCCGGGGTCAAGGCGCAGGGCGTCGATTTCCCCGGCCATTTCCTGCTTCGGGTCGAGACGTCCGAGGGGCCGGTGGCGCTGGATCCGTTCAGCCAGGGCCGGCTGGTGCTGCCGTCCGAACTGACCCGGCGGGCGCTGCGGGCCGGGCTGACTCCGCACGTCGCCGACCGGCTCGATGTGCTGATGGCCCCGGTCAGCGACCGCCAGGCCCTGGTCCGTCTCCAGAACGTGCTGTTCAGCCGCGCCATACGCGCCCAGGATTTCGAGGGCGCCGAACGCTCGGCCCTGCGCCGCGCCCTGCTGGATCCCGAGGATCACCGCCCGTGGCTGGACGTCGCCGCCGCGCGCGAGAAGCAGGGCGCGCTGGCCGGGGCGCTCGAGGCCCTGTCGCGGGCCCGGTCGCTGGACGACCCGACCGAGGCGCACCGGCGGATGTCGGTCGACCGGGTCCGGATGCAACTGAACTAGGGGCTGGTCGGGCCGCAGGCTTGCGCCGGCCCGCGCCACTGCCCATTAGCCAAGGCTCCCCACGCGGAAGGACAAGGCATGCTGAGAGTCGCGATCCAGATGGACCCCATCGAGGCGGTCGACATCGAGTCCGACACCACCTTTCTGCAGGCCCTGGAGGCCCAGAACCGGGGCTATCCGGTCTGGGTCTATGATTTCCGCACCCTGGCGCTGGAGGACGGACGACTGTTCTGCCGCGCCCGGCCGATCACCCTGCGCCGCAATGCCGGCGATCACGTCAGCTTCGGCGACGAGGTGAAGCTGGACCTGGCCGGGGACGTCGACGTCATCCTGATGCGCCAGGACCCGCCGTTCGACATGGCCTATGTCACGGCCACCTATCTGCTCGAGACGGTTCATCCGAAGACGCTGGTGGTGAACGATCCGGCCGAGGTGCGATCGGCGCCCGAGAAGCTGCTGGTGACCCGCTTCCCCGGCCTGACCCCGCCGACCCTGATCAGCGCCGATCCCGTCGCGTTGGTGGATTTCCACCGCCGCCACGGCGATGTCGTGCTCAAGCCGCTGCACGGCGCCGGCGGCTCGGGCGTGGTGCGGCTGAAGGCCGACGACCCCAATCTGGAAGCGCTGATCGAAATCCACATGGTCGGCTCGCGCGATCCGCTGGTGATCCAGAAATTCCTCCCGGCGGTGTCGAAGGGCGACAAGCGCATTCTTCTGGTCGACGGCGAGCCGGTCGGGGCGATCAATCGGGTGCCGGCCACGGGGGCCGTGCGCTCCAATCTGCACGTCGGGGGCACGGCGGCGCCGGTGGAGCTGACCGAGCGGGACCGCGAAATCTGCGCCGCCATCGGCCCGGAGCTCAAGCGGCGCGGCCTGATCTTCGTCGGCATCGACGTGATCGGCGACTGGCTGACCGAGATCAACGTCACCTCGCCCACCGGGGCGCAGCAGCTGAAGCGCTTCACCGGCGTCGATGCGGCGGCGCTGATGTGGGACGTGATCGAGCGCAAGCGGGCCGCGCCCGCCGCATAACGACGCTCTTGCAAATCCCGACGGTTCATGGTTCGTTCTCTCTCGGATAGCGGGAGGGGCCGATGGTGGCCAGCGTCGTTACGGTGGCGTTCGAGGGCGTTGACGCCCGGCGCGTCGACGTCCAGGTCCAGCAGCTGTCCAGCGACCAGCCGTCCTTCACTATCGTCGGCCTCGCCGACAAGGCGGTGGCGGAGAGCCGCGAGCGGGTGCGCGGGGCCTTCGCCGGCATCGGCCTGGCCATGCCGTCGAAGCGGATCATCGCCAATCTGGCGCCGGCCGACCTGCCCAAGGAAGGCAGTCATTTCGACCTGCCGATCGCCCTCGCCCTGTTGGCCTCGATGGGGGTCATCCCCGCGGACGCCCTGGCCGGCTGGGCCGCTGTCGGCGAGCTGGGGCTGGACGGACAGATCGCCCCGGTCGGCGGGACCTTGCCGGCCGCCGTGGCCGTCGACGCCATGGGTCTGGGCCTGATCTGCCCGGAGGCCAACGGGCCCGAGGCGGCTTGGGCCGGGGAGGTGGCGGTGCTGGCGCCGCGGTCGCTGATCGGCCTGGTCAACCATTTCAAGGGCGTCCAGGTGCTGCGCCGGCCCGAGCCGGGGGCGATGCGCTCCGGCGAGCGCGTGCCCGATCTGCGCGAGGTCAAGGGCCAGGAGAGCGCCAAACGAGCGCTGGAGATCGCAGCGGCCGGCGGCCACAACCTGCTCTTCGTCGGCCCACCAGGGTCGGGCAAGTCGATGATGGCCGCCCGCCTGCCCGGCCTGCTGCCGCCGCTGACGCCGAAGGAGTTGCTGGAGACCTCCATGGTCTGGTCGGTGGCCGGGCTGATCGAGCGCGGGGCCCTGACCCGCGACCGGCCGTTCCGCTCGCCGCACCATTCCGCCTCGATGGCGGCCTTGACCGGCGGCGGGCTGAGGGCCAAGCCGGGCGAGGCCTCGCTGGCGCACAATGGCGTGCTCTTCCTCGATGAACTGCCCGAGTACAGCGCCCAGGCCCTCGATTCCCTGCGCCAGCCGCTGGAAACCGGCGAGATCGTGGTGGCGCGGGCCAACGCCCACGTCCGCTATCCGGCCCGCTTCCAGCTGGTGGCGGCGATGAACCCGTGCCGCTGCGGTCTGGGCGGCGGCGGCAAGGGGGCCTGCGGCAAGGCGCCCCGCTGTCAGCGCGACTACCAGAACCGCATCTCCGGGCCGATGTTCGACCGCATCGACCTGACGGTGGAGACGCCGCCGGTCACCGCCGCCGACATGGCCCTTCCGCCGCCGGCTGAAGGCACGGCCGAGGCTTCGGCCCGGGTGTTCGCCGCCCGCGCGATGCAGGAGGATCGGCTGCGAGGGGCCGGCATCGACCCCGACACGGCGCGGGACCAGGCCGTCAACGCCCGCGCCTCGGGCGAGACCCTCGACCGTTTCGCCACCCCGGACGAGGCCGGGCGCGCCCTGCTGATGCGGGCCGGGGAGGCCGGCGGCCTCACCGCCCGGGGCTGGACCCGCACCCTGCGGCTGGCGCGCACCATCGCCGACCTCGACGGCTGTGACGGGGTGTTGCGCCGGCACATCGCCGAGGCCCTGGTGCATCGTCGCTCGACCGTCGGCGCCCAGGCCGATTTCGATCGTCAGTCCGGTCCGCGCAGCGAGACACCGGCCTGGTGACGGCCAGACTTCCTTAACCGACCCGCTTGAAACAGCCTTAAGACATCCTGCTGCATGGTTCACCCTGCTGAGAGGGTGACCATGACGCGCAAGACGAAGGCGGTTCCGGAAACGATCCCCGCGGAAGCCCCGGTCCCGGAGGGCGCCGAGCACCAGTTCCTGCGCCTGATGAGCCATGAGATGCGCACGCCGCTGAACGGCGTCATCGGCATGCTGGGCCTGCTGTCGCGGACGCGGCTGGACGGCGCCCAGCGCGCCTATGCCGAGGCCGCCCGGTCCTCCGCCGAACATCTGCTCGGACTGGTCAACGACCTGCTCGACTACGCCCGGCTCGAGGCCGACCGGCTGGAGTTCGACTCCGCCCCGGTCGATCTGGAGGCGCTGGTGCGCGGGGTCGCCGAACTGCTGAGCCCGAAAGCGCATGAAAAGGGGCTGGAGATCGCCTGGTCCGTCGCGCCGGAGGCCGTCGACGTCATGGCCGACGAGGGCCGGCTGCGGCAGGTGCTGTTCAACCTGGCGGGCAATGCGGTGAAGTTCGTCGAGACCGGCGGCGTCCGCATCACGGTCGAGCGCTCGGGCGGCTCGCTCAAGGCGCCGAAACTGGCCTTCATCGTCGACGACACCGGGCCGGGCGTGCCGGTCGAGGCGCGGGGGCGCATTTTCGAGGAATTCGGCCACGTCGACGCCACCGACGCCAGCCGCTTCGGCGGGGCCGGCCTCGGCCTCGCCGTGGTGCGCAAACTGGCCCTCGCCATGGGCGGCGCGGTCAGTGTCGGCGATCGCCCCGACGGACCCGGCGCCCGCTTCCGCTTCGAGGCGGTCTTCCCGGCGGTGAAGGATGCGGCCCAGCGCGACTCCCGGTCGCTGACGGGGCAGACCGTCGCGGTGGTCAGCCCGGATCCCTTCGTGCGCGCCGCGGCCGTGGCCCAGATCGAGGCCTCGGGCGGCTCGGTCGCCGCAAAGGCGCCGGTCGTGCTCATCGATCACGCGGCGCGCCCGACCGGCCACGGCCTCGTGCCCCGGCCGTCCGACGGCCGCGCCATCGTGCTGCTGAAACCGTCCGAGCGGGATCTGATCGCCCGCTACCGTTCGGCCGGCTTCCACGGCTATCTGATCAAGCCGCTGCGGCGTGCGTCGGTGGCCGAGCGGGTGGTGGCCGCCTCGGGCGCGCAGCTGACGATGCAGCCCGGACCGCCGCCACCGCCGCCCGAGGACGATCGCGTCGCCCTGACCCGGTTCTCGGGCATCCGCGTGCTGCTGGTCGAGGACAATCCGGTGGGGGCCCTGCTGGCCTCGACCCTGCTGAAGCGCGAGGGCTGCGCCGTCGAGACCGCCGCCAGCGGACATGAGGCGCTGGAGGCGCTGAAGCGGGCCCGCTACGACCTTGTCTTCATGGATATGCGGATGCCGGGGATGGACGGGCCGACCGCCGCCCGCGCCATCCGCGCCCGCGGCGACGAGACGCCGATCGTGGCCCTGACCGCCAATGCTTTCGCCGAGGATCGCCGGGCCTGTCTGGAAGCCGGCATGGACGACCATCTGGTCAAGCCGCTGGAGCTGGACGCCCTGCGCGCCTCACTGGCCCGCTGGACGAAGAGCGCGGACCGCGCCAAGGTCGCCGTCGCATAGATCGACGCCGGGGGGCGTCCCGGAGCCGCCCATGACCGACAGCACACCGCCCGCCAAACCTGCGCGAGGGCTCGGAGGTCTCGCCGTCTATGGCGAGCGGCGCGTGTTCATCATGCTGCTGCTCGGCTTTTCGGCCGGGCTGCCGTTCCTGCTGATCTTCGACACCCTGTCCGCCTGGCTGCGCGAGGACGGCCTGTCGCTGGAGGTCATCGGATTCTTCGGCCTGGCCACCCTGAGCTATACGCTGAAATTCATCTGGGCGCCGCTGGTCGACCGGACGACGATTCCGGTGCTGACCAAATGGCTGGGCCACCGTCGCTCCTGGATGGTGGTGACCCAGGCGATGGTCGTGTTCGGCCTCTGGTCGATCTCGGGCCAGAACCCGTCCAGCTCGCTGGCCTCGGTGGCGCTGTTCGCGGTGATGACCGGCGTGTTCGGGGCGACGCAGGACATCGTCATCGATGCGTGGCGGATCGAGGTCGCCGACGACACCCGCCACGGCGCCATGGCGGCGGCCTACCAGCTCGGCTACCGCTTCGCCCAGATCCTGGCGGGGGCCCTGCCGCTGATCCTCGCCGACCTCTACAACTGGAATTTCTCCTATGCCGTGATGGCGGCGTTGATGGGCATCGGCGTCGCCGCCGCCCTGTTCGCGCCGCGGGAGCAGGCTCACGCCATCCGGGCCATCCCGGTCGGCGACGTGCCGTCGCGCCCGCCGCTCGAGGTGCTGGAGTGGATCGTCCGGCTGGTGATCATCGTCGTCGCCGCCCTGATCATCGGCTCGGGCCTGACCGGCGCGGCCGACATGCTGGCGGGCGGACTGCGCCTCGTCGGCCTGTCCGAGGCCGGGGCCGGGTCGCTGAAGGCCGTCTGGGCGGCCAAGCCCGAGGGCGTCTACATCCAGGTCGCCGCGACCTTCGGCGGTCTGGCCCTGCTGGTGCTGGCCTGCTGGCCGATCCCGCGCGTGCCGACCCGCCCGGGCGCCTATCTGGCCGGGTCGTTCGGCGAGCCGCTGAAGGATTTCTACCGCCGCTTCGCCGGGGTGGCGACGCTGATCCTGGCCCTGATCTGCGTCTATCGGCTGGCCGATTTCGTGCTCAACATCATGAACCCGTTCTATCTCGATCTCGGCTTCGACAAGACCGAGGTGGCCGAGGTGCGCAAGGTGTTCGGCGTCTTCGCCACGACCTTCGGGGTCTTCGCCGCGGGATGGGCCGTGGCCAGGCTGGGGCTGATCCGCACCATGGTCATCGGGGCCTTCATGAGCCCGCTGTCGAACCTGGTCTTCGCCTGGCTGGCGGTTCAGGGCCCGGACTTGGGCGCCCTGTTCGTCGCCATCGGCATCGACAATGCGGCGACCGGTTTCGCCGGCACAGCCCTGATCGCCTACATGTCCAGCCTGACCTCGCTCGGGTTCACGGCGACCCAGTACGCCCTGTTCAGCTCGCTGTACGGCCTGCCCGGGAAGCTGATCGCCTCGCAGTCGGGACGGATCGTGGAGGGATCCGCCCGCGCCGCCGAAGGCGGGGGCCTGTTCGGCTCCCTCAGAGGCCTGTTCGGCAACCTGCCGGCCGGGTCGCTGGTCGAGGGGGCGGCGGCCAGCGGGGTGACGCCGGCGGCGCTGGGGGCGGGCTATGTCGTCTTCTTCCTTTACTCGACCGTGATCGGCGTCTTCGCCGTGGTCCTCGCCTTCATCGTGGCGCGCAAGCAGACCGGGTTGCAGGCGCGTCAGAAGGCGGAAGCCGGGGTCGAGGCGACCGGGGCCCGGCCGTCCTGATCGTTCACACTGTCAAAGACCCGACAGCTCAGCCCTCCTCGCCGATCGCCCCCTCGTCATAGGCGGCGAAGGTGGCGGCGGTGATGATCTCGCTGACCGAGGCGCCGAGCGAGACGATCTGGACCGACTTCTCGAGGCCGACCAGCAGCGGGCCGATGACGGTCGCCCCGCCCAGCTGCTGCACCAGTCGGGTCGCGATGACGGCGGAATGGATCGCCGGCATGACCAGGACGTTGGCGTGGCCGGTCAGGCGCATGAAGGGATAGGCGGCGCGGGCGTCGGGATCGAGCGCCAGCTCGGGCGGCATCTCGCCCTCGTATTCGAAATCGACGCCGCGCTGGTCGAGGATGCGGATGGCCTCGCGCACCTTCTCCGCCCGGTCGCCCGGCGGATTGCCGAAGGTCGAATAGCTGAGGAAGGCGACGCGCGGGGTCTTGCCCAGATTGCGCACCGCGGCGGCGGCCTGGATGGCGATCTCGGCCAGTTCCTCGGCGTTGGGCAGTTCGTGGATCGAGGTGTCGGCGACGAACAGGGTCCGGCCTTTCGCCAGCAGGATCGACAGGCCGATCATCCGCTCCTTGACGTCGAGGACGCGGCGGACCTCCTTCAGCACCATGTTGAAATTGCGGGTCACGCCGGTGACCATGGCGTCGGCCTGGCCGCGGGCGACGAGGGCGGCGCCGAAATAGTTGCGGTCCTGGTTGATCATCCGCTGCACGTCGCGACGCAGATAGCCGCGCCGCTGCAGCCGCGCGTACAGCCAGTCGGTGTAGTCGTCGTTGTGCTCGCTGACGCGGGCGTTGACGATCTCGATGGCCATCTCGTCGAAGTTGAGACCGGCCTCGGCGGCGTTCTGGCGGATCAGATCCTCGCGGCCCAGCAGGATGGGGGTGCCCAGCTCGGCCTGTTTGAACCCCCAGGCGGCGCGGATGACGGCGGTCTCCTCGCCCTCGGCGAACACCACCCGCTTGTTGGGGGCGGCGCGCACGGCGCCGGAGATGTTCTGCATCAGGGCGGCGGACGGATCGAGCCGCGAGCGCAGCTCGGTGCGGTAGGCGTCCATGTCCTCGATCGGCTTGCGCGCCACGCCGGTGTCCATCGCCGCCTGGGCGACGAAGGGCGGGATGTACCAGATCAGGCGCGGGTCGAACGGCGTCGGAATGATGTAGTCGCGGCCGAATTTCAGCTTGCGGCCGCGATAGGCGGCGGCGACCTCGTCCGGCACGTCCTCGCGGGCGAGGGCGGCGAGGGCCCGGGCGCAGGCGATCTTCATCTCGTGATTGACGCGACGGGCGCGCACGTCGAGGGCCCCGCGGAAGATGTAGGGGAAGCCGAGGACGTTGTTGACCTGGTTGACGTAGTCCGACCGGCCGGTGGCCATGATGGCGTCGGAGCGGACCGAGGCCACGTCTTCCGGGGTGATCTCCGGATCGGGATTGGCCATGGCGAAGATGATCGGATCAGGCGCCATGGAGGCGACCATCTCCTTCGTGATGGCGCCCTTGGCCGACAGGCCCAGCACCACGTCGGCGCCGACCATGGCCTCGGCCAGGGTGCGCAGCGGGGTGTCGACGGCGTGGGCGGCCTGCCACTGGGAGACGTTGTCGCGGCCGTGATAGATGACGCCCTGACGGTCGCAGATGACGGTGTTTTCCAGCCGGACGCCGGCCGCCTTCATCAGGGCGATCGAGCTCAGGCCGGCGGCGCCGGCGCCGGCCAGCACGACCCTGAGGTCCTCCAGCTTCTTGCCGGCGATATGGGCGGCGTTGATCAGGGCCGCGGTCGAGATGATGGCGGTGCCGTGCTGGTCGTCATGGAAGACCGGGATGTCCAGCAGGTCCTGCAGCTGGGCCTCGATCTCGAAACATTCGGGGGACTTGATGTCCTCGAGATTGATGCCGCCCCAGGTGTCGCCGATGTTCTTGACCACGGTGACGAACTCGTCCGGGTCGGTGGTCCTGACCTCGACGTCGAAGCTGTCGACGTCGGCGAAGCGTTTGAAGAGGACGCATTTGCCCTCCATCACCGGCTTGGAGGCCATGTGGCCGAGGTCGCCGAGGCCGAGGATGGCGGTGCCGTTGGAGATGACCGCGACCAGATTGCCCTTGGAGGTGTAGTCATAGGCCTTGTCGACATCGGCGGCGATGGCCAGCACCGGCACGGCCACGCCCGGCGAATAGGCCAGCGACAGGTCGCGCTGGGTGGCCATCGGCTTGGTCGGCGCCATGGAGATCTTCCCCGGAGTCGGGCTGCGGTGGAACTCCAGCGCGTCCTCGTCGGAGAAGGTCTGCTTGTCGGTCAGGTCGGGCATGGTCGGCGGCGGCTTCCGGAAGGGCGAGGGGAAACGGGAGAATCGTTCCTAGGCCGTGGGGCCGGTGGGGACAACCGCCCGGCCCTTTACGTAGCGGAATAGGGCGAGGGGCGAGGGGCGAGGGATGAGACGGCAGGCAGCAGGCAGCAGGCACCAGGCGGCAGGGAGCGGGCATGCGTCGGCGCCGCTTGTCGCCAAACGGTTGGGGAGGTCGGCGGAGCGCGGGCGGTCGGCCCGGAACCGATGGCTCCCTGCTTTCGCGTTACGGGAGCCTGTATGAATTTTCGGCTGAACGCCTGCGCTCCGCCGTGATCGCGTCTTCCGAGCGCTTCGGGGCGGGCATCTCAGGGCGGTGCGGGTCTTGCCAGTTTTCGGCCCCGCGGCCTTCACCCTTTAGGCCCTTTCGAAACTAAGCCCGGGCGGGCAGGAGCGACCAGGCTCCTGGGCTCCTCCGTTTCAAACCGGAGGACAGTCCCTTTCCATGCCGCGGAGGGGAGCAACCCGTCCCGCAGGATGGTCCAGTTCCGCCGCGCGCGCCCGTGAAGGCGACGCCCGGCGTCCCGCAACGATCACACCCGCCGCACACGGTTGGCCCTGGCGCCAGACGCCCTCCCCCGCGACGGGATGAAGCGCATTGTACGGGAGGCCGGCCCTAGGACAGACAAAACGGATCGAGAAAAGGTTATGTGGTTGATTGTGCGCCAGAATATTTTGATAACCCGACTATAGATTCGCGAATTGTAAGCACAGCGTCACGCGGCTCACCTCCACATTCGCGAAGGCGAATGGGGAGGACAGATCGGCGCGTCAGCGACGATCAGGAGGGGGCGGCGCAGGCGGTGAGGGAGTCCGGCGCGAACCCACCTCTGACGGAGCCGCCCCCTCCTGATCGCTTCGCGATCTGTCCTCCCCATCGGCCTTCGCCGATGGGGAGGTGAACGGGTCAGCGCCCGTAGGCCGGCGGCATCGCGCCCTCGCCGCCGGCGGCGTAGCGGTCGCGGAGCAGGAACTGGCGGCTGGTCGGGGCCTGTTCGGCGCCGCCGATGAAGATCGTCTCGGCGTTGCTGAGCGGCTCCAGCGGGTCGCCGGACCAGATCACCACATCGGCGGCGGCGCCGGGCCGCAACTCGCCGAACTGGCCGGCCATGCCGAAGATGCGGGCCGGATTGACCGTGATCGCCTCGATCGCCGAGTCATACGACAGGCCGTGCGACACGGCGTTGCCGGCGTTGTAGCGGGTCTCGCGGGCGCGGTGGATCGAGCCCTCGTTGCCCTTGATGGCGATGACCACCCCGGCGGCGTCGAGCACGGCGGCGTTCTGCATCCGCGCCGCCCGGGTCTCGAGATCGCCCGGCAGGTTGGCGATCGGGTTGAGCAGGACCGGAACGTCGGCGGCGGCGATCTGGCTCGCGACCAGCCAGCCCTCCTCGGCCCCGTCGAGGATGATCCTGACGCCTTCCTCGCGCGCCAGCCGCAGCACCTGCTGGATGTCGGCGGCGCGGCGCACGGTGACGATCAGCGGCAGGGTCCCGTTCGCCACCGGGATCAGGGCCTCGAGATCGGCGCGCGACAGGCTGAGGTCGCGCAGGCCGGCGCGGTCGTAGGCGGCCTTGTTGCGGGCGTAGAGGCGGACCTCGGCGAGGGTTTCCTTGAACTGGGTGAACTGGGCCCCGCGGGCGCCGCCGGCGACGCCGGCCCCGGCCTCGCCGAACGGGGCGACCATGGCCACCCGCGCCTTGACGAGGATGTCGGTCCCCTCGGCCAGATGGATGACGGCGGCCTGGCCGGCGAACAGGCTGGGCGACTGGAAGCCGCCGTCGCCGACGCCGGCGAAGTCGCTGTCGTCGTGGCTGTGGCCGCCGCCGCCGCCGCCCGGATGGTTGGGCACGACGACGGCGCGGGTGATGCCGCCGAGGCGGGCGACCGGCAGGGTGAAGGACCAGGGGTCGAGGCCGTAGCTGACGTCGAACGAGGCGCTGATGGTGTTGGCGCCGTTGCGCAGGTCGTCCGAGCCGCCGACCGAGGAGATCTCCGAGCCGCCGAGGCCGCTGTCGACGGCGACGAAGCCGGGCGCCACGACCTTGCCGCGGGCGTCGATGACGCGGGCGCCCGGGGGGGCGGCGCCGGTCCCGACCGAGACGACGCGGCCGTTCTGGATGACGACCGTCCCGTTCTCGATGACGGAGGTTCCGGTCAGGACCCGGCCGCCGGTGATGGCGGTGAGCTCCTGGGCGAGGGCGGGGCCGGCGAGGGCGGTCGCGGCCGCCGCCGCGAGGATGAGGGTCCTGAGGCGCATCAGCGGGCTCCCTGGGCGACGTCGGCGGCGGACAGGCCGTAGCCGGGCTGGCCGAGTTCATAGTCGGAGACCGGCTGCCGGGCCGGGTCGAAGCGGTCGAAGGCGAGGCCGCCGTCGATGAAGACCTGATCGGCGCGGGCGTAGACGCTGAACGGATTGGCGCTCCAGATGACCACGTCGGCGCGCTTGCCGGGCTCGAGCGAGCCGGTCTGGTCGGCGATGCCGAGCGATTTCGCAGGGTTGAGGGTGATCCAGGCGATGGCGCGCTCTTCCGGGATGGTCATGCCCATGCGGCGGCCGGCGGCGAGGGCGGCGGCGGCTTCCTGGTTGAGGCGCTGGGTCAGTTCGGCGTCGTCGGAGTGGATGACGGCGCAGCCGCCCGGCTGGGCGTCGACGAGGGCGGCGTTGGCCTCGACCGCGTCGAGGGCCTCCATCTTGAAGCCCCACCAGCCGGTCCACATGTCGGCGCAGATGCCCTCGCGGGCCAGCAGGGGCGCGACCTTGTAGGCCTCGATGGCGTGGTGGAAGGCGGTGATCCGGAAGCCGAACTCCTTCGACAGGTCGACCATCATCGCCATTTCGTCGGCGCGGTAGCAGTGGTTCTGCACCAGGATGGAGCCGTCCAGCACCCCGGCGATGGTCTCGTTCTGCAGGTTGCGGGTCGGCGGGGAGCCCTCGCCGTCCTCGCGCCACTTGTCCCATTTGGCGCGATACTCCTGGGCGGCGATGAAGGCGGCGCGATAGCCGGCCATATTGCCCATGCCCGTGGCCGGCGACTGGTTGCGGCCGCCGTAGACGCGGCTGGGGTTCTCGCCGCAGGCCATCTTCAGCCCGTACGGCGCGCCCGGCATCTTCATGCCCTGCATGGTCACGGAGGGGATGTTGCGCACGGTGACGCCGCGGCCGCCGAACAGATTGGCCGAGCCGGGCAGGATCTGGAGCGTGGTGACGCCGCCGGCGCGGGCGGCGTTGAAGCCGGGGTCCTGGGGCCAGAGGCTGTGCTCGGCCCAGACCTGGGCGGTGTTGGGGCTGGTCGCCTCGTTGCCGTCGCTCATGCCGGAGACGCCGGGCGAGGGATAGACGCCGAGGTGGCTGTGGGTGTCGATGACGCCGGGGGTGACGAAGCGGCCGGCGGCCTCGACGCGGCGGTGGCCGGCGGGGATGGCGGTCGAGCCCCCGCCGACGGCGGCGACGCGGCCGTCGGTGACGACGACGACGCCGTTCTCGATGCGCTGGCCGGCGCCGGTGAAGACGGTGGCGCCGACGATGGCGAAATTCTCGCGCGGCAGGCCGCGATAGGTCGAGGGATAGGGGTCGGGGCGGGCGGCGGCGTCGAGGCCGGCGGCGAGGGTTCGGGGGGCGTCGGCGTCGTCGGAGGCGTCTTCGCCGGAGGACGGGCCGTCGCCGGTGGTGGCGCAGGCTGACAGGGCCATGGCGCCGGCGAGCAGGCAGGCGAGGGCGGCGACGCCGGGGCCCCGCGGGCGGTTGACGATCATCGGACGCTCCCCTGATGCGCCGGCGGCGCAGAACGAAGGGGGATTACAAGAGACTCAGCCGCGTCCCGACAAGGCCGGAAACATTACAAACCGGTAAGGCGGTCGCGCAGCGCGTCGTCGGACAGGCCGGCGACCGAGATCGTCTTGGTGCGCGACTGGCCGCCGCGGTCGAGGCTGACCGCGGATTTCGGCACGCGGAGGGTTTTCGCGAGCAGTTTGATGAGGGCGGTATTGGCCTCGCCCTCGACCGGACGGGCGCGGACGCGGACCTTGAGGAAGGGGCGGCCGTCGGCGTCGACGTCCCAGCCGTCGATCCGGTCGGACGCGGCGCCGGGGGTGAGGCGGACGGCGATGCGGGCCGCCTCACCCATTCAGCGTCAGTCCAGCGCCTTCATCAGCTCCGGCACGGCCGTCTTGTAGTCCGCGACCCAGCCGAAGTCCGCGACCTGGAAGATCGGGGCGTCGGCGTCCTTGTTGATGGCGACGATGAATTTGGAGTCCTTCATGCCGGCGAGGTGCTGGATGGCGCCCGAGATGCCGATGGCGATGTAGAGCCCGGGGGCGACGACCTTGCCGGTCTGGCCGACCTGATAGTCGTTGGGGGCGTAGCCGGCGTCGACGGCGGCGCGCGAGGCGCCCACGGCGGCGCCGAGCTTGTCGGCCAGCGGGTCCATGACGGCGTGGAACTCCTCGGCCGAGCCGAGGGCGCGGCCGCCGGAGACGACGATCTTGGCCGCGCCCAGTTCGGGGCGGTCCGACTTGACCATCTCTTCACTGACGAAGGCCGACTTGCCGGCGTCGGCGCCCGTGACGGACTCGACGGAGGCCGAACCGCCTTCGGCGGCGGCGTCGAAATTGGTCGGGCGGACGGTGATGATCTTCTTGCCGTCCGACGACTGGATCGTCTCCAGGGCGTTGCCGGCGTAGATCGGGCGCACGAAGGTGTCGTTGGAGACGACCTCGACGATGTCCGAGATCGGGGCGACGTCCAGCTTCGCCGCGATGCGGGGCATGAAATTCTTGCCGTCGGTGGTGGCCGGCGAGAGGATGGCGTCATAGCCGTCGGCGAGGCCGAGCACGGTGGCCTCGACGGCCTCGGCCAGCTGGTGGGACAGGCCGGCGCTTTCGGCCAGCAGCACCTTGCGCACGCCGGCGATCCTCGCCGCGGCGTCGGCGGCGGCCTTCGAGCCCTGGCCGATGACGAGGACGTCGACGTCGCCCGACAGCCTGAGGGCGGCGGTGACGGTCTTGTGGGTGGTGTCGCGGACGGTGTCTCCGTCGCGGTCGGCGATGACGAGCACGGCCATTACAGGGCTCCCGCGGTCTTGAGTTTGGCGACCAGATCGGCCGCGTCGGTGACCTTGACGCCGGCGCCGCGTTTCGGCGGCTCGACGACCTTGAGCACCTTGAGACGGGCGGTGGTGTCGACGCCGTAGTCGGCGACCGCCTTGACGGCGATCTCCTTCTTCTTGGCCTTCATGATGTTGGGCAGGGAGGCGTAGCGCGGGGTGTTGAGGCGCAGGTCGACGGTGACCACGGCCGGCAGGGCGGCGGCGAGGGTCTGGAGACCGCCGTCGACTTCGCGCGTCACGGTGGCCTTGCCGCCCTCGACGACCAGCTTGCCGGCGAAGGTGGCCTGGGGCCAGTCGAGCAGGGCGGCCAGCATCTGGCCGACGGCGTTGTTGTCGCCGTCGATCGACTGTTTGCCCATCAGGACGAGGTCCGGCTTCTCCTCGTCGACCACGGCCTTGAGCAGCTTGGCGACGGCGAGGGGCTCGAGGTCCGCATCGGACTGGATCAGCAGGCCGCGGTCGGCGCCCATGGCCAGGGCGGTGCGGATGGTCTCCTGGGCCTGGGTCACGCCGATCGAGACGACGACGATCTCGGTCGCCGTGCCCGCCGCGTGATGCTCCTTGCCCTCTTTCAGACGAACCGCTTCCTCGACGGCGATTTCGTCGAACGGATTCATGCTCATCTTGACGTTGGCCAGATCGACGCCGGTCTGGTCCGCCTTGACGCGGGCCTTGACGTTATAGTCGATCACCCGTTTGACGGGGACGAGTACCTTCATTGCGCTGTCCATGAGATGGCCGGAATGTTCGGGCAGGGAATGGAACGCCTGTCCCGGCCTGTCAACGTAACGCCGCGTCAACGGGCCGCGCTCCCGTGTCCGGATCAGAAATGAAAGTCACCGATGCATCGCCTGCTGACCATGAAGCGACTGACCGTGCTGTTCTTCGCCCTCTTCGCCGTTCTGCTGGGCGGAATGTTCGCCTGGCAGGCGCTGGTGGTGGCGCCGGGGGACCGGTGCGAGGCGAACGGCGGCTGGTGGGACCCGGAGACCACGGTCTGCGCCCGGCCGATCTCGATCGCCGAGGTGACCGGACGGCCGATCGGCCAGAGCCGGGCCGAGGCCTCCGACGCCAAGAACCGCGAGCTGATCGCCATCGAGGACCGGATGGCGGCGGCGAAGGCGGCGCGCGACGCGGACGCCGATCGCCAGCGCGCGGCGCTGGCGGCGCAGTAGGCGGGCTCAGCGGGTCGCGCCGGGGACCCATTTGATGTCGTCGGCGCCGTGGGCGTTGGCCCGGCGGGCGGCGACGAACAGATGGTCGGACAGCCGGTTCAGATAGCGGATCGCCGGCGGCGAAAGGTCGCGGCCGGCCTCGCGGGCGCGGACGGCGTCGCGCTCGGCCCGGCGGCAGACGGTGCGGGCCAGATGCAGATGCGCCGACAGGGGCGAGCCGCCGGGCAGGATGAAGCTGTCGAGCGGCTTCTGGCTTTCGTTCATCCAGTCGATCTCCTGCTCCAGCCGCTCGACCTGGCTGTCGAGAACGCGCAGCGCCTCCCATTTCGGGGCGGGGTCGTGCGGGGTGGCGAGGTCGGCGCCGAGATCGAACAGCTCGTTCTGGATCCGGGCGAGCATGGCGTCGATGCGGTCGTTCTGGCCGGAATGCAGCCGGGCAACGCCGATGACGGCGTTCAGCTCGTCGACCGCGCCATAGGCCTCGACCCGCGGGTCGGTCTTGGACACCGGCTCGCCGGAGGCGAGGCGGGTTTCGCCGGCGTCGCCGGTCTTCGTATAGATGCGGTTGAGGACGACCATGGTCTCAGGCTCCGTAGGTGGATTTCCACCACATGGCGACCAGCAGCAGGGCGATGGCGAGGGCCTGCAGCGCGACACGGAGCCGCATCAGCTTGTTGGACCGCGAGCGCGCCTCGGGCCCGGTCTGGTACAGGGAGCGGACGCCGAAGCCGAGGGTGACGGCCACGGCGGCGATGGCGAGAAGGATCAGGATGTCGAATACGGTTCCCATGAACCGGTTCTAGGCCCGCGCCGGGCGCAGCGCCAGCAGGGGCCCAAAGTGAAAATGCGACACGTTCGCACATTTTACTTGCAACTCGTTCGCAAAATTGGCTTGAGAGGCGCTCGCAAATCACGGGGGCTCTCTCATGCGCATCACTCATCGTCTGCCGACGCTGGTCTCGGCCGCGGCCCTGCTGCTGGGCGCCGCTCCGGCCCTGGCCCAGGCGCCGGCCGCCCGGGATCCGGCCACCCGGCTGGACGACCTGGTCGTCACGGCGGCGGGCTATGAGCAGAAGATCGTCGACGCTCCCGCCAGCATCAGCGTCATCACCGTCGAGCAACTGCAGACCCGGCCGTACATGACCCTGCTGGACGCGGTGCGCGATCTGGAGGGCGTCGACATCGGCGAGACCCGCGACAAGACCGGCCAGGGCACGATCTCGATGCGCGGCATGGGCTCGGATTATACGCTGATCCTGATCAACGGCCGCCGCCAGAACAACCACGGCGACATCTATCCGAACAATTTCGGCGGCAACCAGTTCAACCACATCCCGCCGCTGGACTCGATCGAGCGGATCGAGGTGATCCGCGGCCCCGCCTCGACCCTGTACGGCGCCGACGCCATGGGCGGGGTGATCAACATCATCACCAAGCGGACGCTGGACCGCTGGAGCGGCTCGGTCACCACGGCGCGGACGTTCGAGACCAACGACGAGTACGGCGACGACACCACGGTCGATTTCTACGCCAACGGACCGATCGTGCCCGGCCTGCTGAACCTCGGCGTGCGCGGCAGCTGGTACAATCGCGACGCCTCCAATCCGGTCTATGAGACCGTCACCGACCCGGCCGGCTTCGAGCATGTGCGGTCGCTGGGCTTCGGCGGCGGCGGCAAGACGGTGGACAACGAGAACATGTCGGGCGGGGCCAGCCTGACCTTCACCCCCACGGCGACCCAGACCCTGACGCTGGACTACGACACCTCGCGCCAGGAGTATAACAACGCCATCCAGGTCAATGACGCGGGGACGCCCGAATATCCGGTCGGCACCGTCGACAATATCGACAGCATCTGGAGCGCGGGCAGCTTCTGCCTCGGCGCGAGCGGCTCCAACGCCGGCGCCTGCGCCGGCGCCGGCGGAACCTGGACCCGGCGGGCCAACCCGCGGGTCGGATACGCCCCGCAGCAGGAGTTCACGCGCGACGCCTGGTCGCTGACCCATGAAGGCCAGTGGAGCTTCGGCGACAGCCGGGTGTCGCTGTCCCATGTCGCCACCAACAACGACGGCCGCACCCTGCCCTTCACCGTGGCCGAGCGGGAACTGCTGCTGACCATGATCGACGGCACGGGCGCCTATGCCGGGCTGAGCGAGGAAGACCGCCGCGACATCGCCGAGGAGACCTTCCTGCCGCGTCCGAAACGCACGCTGGAGAGCGCCCAGTACACCCTGGACGCCCAGCTGACCCTGCCGTTCCAGATGGCCGGGGCGCATACCGTCGTCGTCGGCGGCCAGGTCATCCGCGGCGAGCTGACCGACGGGGTGTTCGGCATCGAGACCGGAACGCCCGGGCAGAAGCAGGAGCACAATATGTGGTCGCTGTTCGCCGAGGACACCTGGCAGGTGTCCGGTCCCCTGGCGATCACCGCCGGGGTCCGCCACGACGACCACGAGGTGTTCGGCGATCATCTGAGCCCGCGCCTGTACGGCGTCTACAGCCTGAACGACCAGTGGACGATCAAGGGCGGCGTCAGCACAGGCTTCAAGACGCCGAAGACGACCCAGCTGTACGACGGCATCGTCGGCTTCGGCGGCCAGGGCACCTCGCCGATGTTCGGCAACCCCGACCTGCAGCCGGAGACCAGCGTCAGCGCCGAACTGGCCGTCTATTGGGAGTCCGCGGCGGGCCACGACTTCAACATCACCGCCTTCGACAACACCTTCGAGGACAAGATCGCCAATCAGCCGTGCGGCGCCGGGACCACCCTGGCCTGCGCCAGCAGCGGCGAATACGCCGACCTCGGCTATGGCAGCAGCAGCCGGGCGACGAACATCGACGAGGTGGTGATCCGCGGCGTCGAGGTGGCCGCGCGCTGGCGCATCCTCGAGACCGTCGGCCTGCGCGGCAACTACACCTGGACCGACAGCGAGCAGAAGAGCGGGGCCGAGATCGGACGCCCGCTGGGCAACAGCGCCCGGCACATGGCCAACGCCTCGCTGGACTGGCAGGCGACCGACCGGCTGAACCTGCTGCTGACCGGCGAGGCGCGCTCGGACCGCTACCGCGGCCTGCACGCCATCACCGGCGAGGAGCTGTTCTACAAGAGCTACACCGTGCTGAACCTGGGCGGATCGTACGAGCTGACGCGCTGGCTGACCGTCAACGCCCGGGTCAACAACCTGCTGGACGAGGATTTCACCACCTATGACGCCGAGTTCCGCGACCTGAACGGCGACGGCGACTATCAGGACGTCAACGTCGGCGGCAGCGGCCGCACCGAGGCGCTGTTCTTCGATCACTACAACAACAAGGACAAGGGCCGCAGCTTCTGGCTGAGCCTCAACGCCCGCTTCTGAGGCGACCGCGACGGAACGGGAGGGCCGCCCCGCGCGGCGGCCCTTTTTTCCGGTCCAGCTAAGCCGTTGGTCACCTTTGCATGACACGGTTACGGCTTCTTTCGGGGGCCCCATGACCGACCGCGCGATCCGCAACCTGGCCCATCTGCGGCGCTCGGCCTCGACGGCGCGGGTGTTGAACCTGCTGAAGGTCAGCCTCGACAATCGCGGAAACCCGGCCTGGGCCGAGTCTCCGGTCTTTCGCACGCCGGCGCTGAACTGCGCCCTGATCATCAAGCACCGGCTGCGTCGGGACGAACTGGACGCCTTTCATTCGCGCCGCCAGGTCGCGACCAAGGTGGTGATTCCGATCGACGCCGCGGATCTGAAGACGGGCGGCCGGTTCGTCTTCGTGGACCAGAAGCGGTTCGAGGCGACGATGCAGGAGACGTTCGGACTGGAGCCGACCCACCCCGACATGACCACGCTTCGGCTGATGGACGCCCTGCCCTCTCTGGATCCCTTCCTGCTGCGCGAACAGCTGCGGCGGTCGGGGATGGATCCGGCCCCCTGCTATTTCTCGATCAGCGAGAGCGATCTGGCGCGGATGGTCCAGTTCGTCGAGGCGGAGATCCGTCCGCTGGTGACCCTGAGTCTGGGCGACGATCTCGAGGCCGTGGGTTCGACCCGTCGACTGGCCGGCAAGATCCTGTCGAACGCCCCCGGCGACCGGATGGACGCCCTGCGCGAGACGTTGCAACTGCGGCCCGAGGAGTACCAGGAGGGCCTCTTCTGCTGGAAGGGATTCCTCTATTACAAATGGGTGCTCGCCAGCCTCACCGCCGAGGTGGCGGCCGTGGCCGAGGCGGTGGCGACGGTCAAGCCGGTCGGCAAGGTCGACCAGACGGCGCGCGAATATCTCGACCGCGGGCGCCGGGTGCTGGGCCAGCGCATCGTCGCCGTCGGCGACGAGGCCGGCCGGACCCTGGGCGTCTATGACGCGGCCTATGAGGCCCTGACCCGGGACTCCTGCCCCGTCGCCTTCCGCGACTTCCTGCTGGAGGCGCCGCGTCTGTTCACGCGGCTGGGCGAGCAGCTGGGGGCGATCCAGCATGTGGTCAGCTTCTGGCGCTTCCGCTTCAGCCCCGGGGCGGCCCCCGTCGGGGTCGAGGAGCTGATCGACGTCTTCATGGATTTCGAGACCGGCCTGGCCGACCGGCTGCAGCCGCCGGGCGAACAGAGGCTGGCGGCCTGACGCGAAAGGGCCGGACGCGAACGCCCGACCCCCTTCTCTGTCCTTCGCCGGGCGACCCGGCGCACCGTTCAGTAGCGGTAGTGGTCCGGCTTGAACGGGCCTTCGGTCGGGACCGAGATGTAGTCGGCCTGCTCTTTCGACAGGGTGGTCAGTTTCGCGCCCAGCTTGCCGAGGTGGAGCATGGCGACCTTCTCGTCGAGATGCTTGGGCAGGACGTAGACCTGGTTCCCGTATTTGGACTTGTTGGTCCACAGTTCGATCTGGGCCAGGGTCTGGTTGGTGAAGCTGGCGCTCATCACGAAGGACGGGTGGCCCGTGGCGTTGCCGAGGTTCACCAGACGGCCTTCGGACAGCAGGATGATCTTCTTGCCGTCCGGGAATTCGACGTGGTGGACCTGGGGCTTGATCTCGTCCCATTTGAAATTCTTCAGGCCGGCGACCTGGATCTCGGAATCGAAGTGGCCGATGTTGCAGACGATG
Source organism: Pseudomonadota bacterium (assembly GCA_034189955.1). GTDB lineage: Bacteria > Pseudomonadota > Alphaproteobacteria > Caulobacterales > Caulobacteraceae > Brevundimonas. Next base: position 21,371 of record JAXHTU010000046.1, read on the forward strand.
GCGTTGTTCTTCATCGCCCGCATGTGGTCGACGGTCAGGACGTCCTTGTTGCCGGTGGCGGTGACGAAGATGTCGGCCTCGTGGGCGACGTCCTCGACGGTGACGACCTCATAGCCTTCCATGGCGGCCTGCAGGGCGCAGATCGGATCGACCTCGGTGACCTTCACCCGGGCGCCGCCCTGGCGCAGCGAGGCGGCCGAGCCCTTGCCCACGTCGCCATAGCCGCAGACCACGGCGACCTTGCCCG
>JAXHTU010000047.1:0-21534 GCA_034189955.1 Pseudomonadota bacterium
TTGCCCTGACCCTCGAAGCCGGCCGCGCCGGTGTAGGTCAGGTTCTCGACGTTGGCCGACAGGCGGAAGCGGGCCAGGCCGGTCTGCACCAGATCCAGCCCTTCGCCGGCCTGTTCGACGAGGGTGTCGCCCTCGGCCTCGACGACATAGAGGTCCGAACCGGCCCCGCCGTACATCTCGTTGGCCGCCCCGGCGCCGCCGTGGATCACGTCGTCGCCGGCCAGACCGGCCAGCACGTCCGAGCCCAGGCCGCCGCGCAGCACATTGGCCCCGCCGTCGCCGAGCAGCACGTCGTTGAAGGCCGAGCCGGTCAGGTTCTCGACGCCCGAGAAACTGTCCGACCCGCCGTCGCCGTCGTTGCTCGCGACGCCGGTGTTCAGCTGCGCCGTGACCCCGGCCGCCGCCGCGGAATAGTCGGCCGTGTCGATGCCCGCTCCGCCGATCAGGGCGTCCGCCCCGCCGCGACCGGCCAGCACGTCGTCGCCGGCCCCGCCGAGGATCAGATTGTTCAGCCCGTTGCCGGTCCCGGTGAAGTTTCCGACGCCGCCGAACACCAGGTTCTCGATATTGGCCCCAAGGGTGAAGCTGCCCAGCCGCGAATCCACCGTGTCGACGCCCTGGCCGACCTGTTCGACGAGGGTGTCGCCGGCGGCGACGACGTAATAGTCGTCGCCCTCGCCGCCGTAGAGCTCGTTGGCCACCCCGGCGCCGCCGTACAGGATGTCGTCGCCGCCGAAGCCGATCAGCACGTCGCGCTGGGCTCCGCCGCGCAGCACATTGGCCCCGGCGTTGCCCTGGCCCTCGAAGCCGGCCGCGCCCGTGTAGGTCAGGTTCTCGACATTCGCCGACAGGCGGAAGCGGGCCAGGCCGGTCTGCACCAGATCCAGCCCTTCGCCGGCCTGTTCGACGAGGGTGTCGCCCTCCGCCTCGACGACATAGAGGTCCGAACCGGCCCCGCCGTACATCTCGTTGGCCGCCCCGGCGCCGCCGTGGATCACGTCGTCGCCGGCCAGACCGGCCAGCACGTCCGACCCCAGCCCGCCGCGCAGCACATTGGCCCCGCCGTCGCCGATCAGCACGTCGTTGAAGGCCGAGCCGGTCAGGTTCTCGACGCCCGAGAAACTGTCCGACCCGCCGTCGCCGTCGTTGCCCGCGACGCCGGTGTTCAGCTGCGCCGTGACCCCGGCCGCCGCCGCCGAATAGTCGGCGGTGTCGATCCCCGCCCCCCCGATCAGGGCGTCATCGCCGGCCCCGCCAGCCAGCACGTCGTCGCCCTCGCGACCGTCGAGCGTATCGTCGCCCGCGGCGCCGTGCATCTGGTCGTCGAACGCGGTGCCGTTCAGCACGTCGGCATTGCTGGTCCCCGCGAAATACCGGCCGCCGCCGGAGCCCACGATCAGGGTCATGTCGGAAAACTGCAGACGCTCGACATTGGTCAGGGTGTCGGTCCCCTCAGGACCGTTGACCGTCGTCGTCGTCCCCGGAGTGGAGATGGCGTAACTCGCCCGCGTCCCGCCGAACACCGCTGTGTCGACGCCAGCGCCGCCATCGATGACGTCATCGCCCGCGGCGCCCGTGATGAAATCGTCGCCGGCGAGGCCGTTGATGACATCGGCCCCGGCCGTCCCGGTCAGGGCGTCGGCGTTCGCGGTGCCGATGATCGTGGTGTTCAAGGACGCCCCGGTCGCGTCATAATAGCCGTCGGCGAACTGCAGGCGCTCCACATTCGTCAGGGTGTCGGTCCCGTCCGCGCCCGAAACCGTCGTCACGCCCGACTCGAAGCTGATCGTATAGGCCCCGCGATCGACGCTGAAGACGGCCGTGTCGCCGCCCTCGCCGCCATCGATCGTGTCATCGTCCGAGCCGCCGGTCAGCCGGTCGTCGCCGCTCCCGCCGTTCAGGGTGTCGCTGCCGGCCCCGCCCTCCAGGATATCCGCCCCGGCCTCGCCGTTCAGGGTCGCGCCCAGATACAGCAGCGGCACGACGGGCGCGCTCGGCACGGAGACATGCAGGGTGTAGGCGAGCCCGGCCGTCGGAGCGATGGTGAGGAGGGTCTCGTCGGACTCCGGATCCCATTCAGAGACCTGGACATAGTAGACGCCTGCCGCCGCGAAGGTATGGCTGAGGCCGGAGTCCGTGGCGGAGCCGCCATCGCTGGCGGAATCGTCGTTCTGCGCCAGCTGCGTCCCGCTGGCGTCGAAGAGGGTCAGGACGCTGTCGAACGCGGCGTTGTCGATATCGAAGACGACCGTGTCGCCGGCCTGGACCGTGACGGCGAAATACTCCCGGCCGCCATGCGTCGTTCCGAGCACGGTGGCGTGCGGGATGGTGGTCGAGTTGGCGACGTCCGTGCGGGGACCGAGATCGAAACCGCCGGCAAGGGACACCGCGGTCCCGATCGAACCGTTGGCCGTGGCCTGCGGCTTGACGATGTCGGGCGCGCCGCCGCCGGTGCCCGGCTCGCCGGCGAACAGCTGGTCGTCGCCCCCGCCGCCGTTCAGGGTGTCGATGCCGCCATTGCCGCGAAGGACGTTGGCCGTGCCGTCGCCGGTCAGTGTGTCGGCATGGGCCGAGCCACGCACCTCCTCGATTCCGGTCAGGGTGTCCGCCCCTGCCCCGCCGGACGCCGTCCCGGCGGCCAGATTGACGGTCACGCCGGCGTCCGCGCCCGAATAATCGGCCGTGTCAAAGCCGGTCCCGCCATTGATCGCGTCGTCGCCCTGCCCGCCGACGAGAAAATCGGACCCCTCGCCGCCGTTGAGGATATCGTTGCCCGAGCCGCCGTCGAGGACGTCGTCTCCGGCCAGGCCGTTGATCGTATCCGCCCCGCCCAGACCGCCGATCGTGTCCGCGAAGGCGGTCCCGCCGATCGTCTCGTTGGTGATGTCGCCGCCCACCAGGAGTCCGCCCGTGGGCGCCGCCGCGATGGTCCCGTCGGCGAACTGCAGAAACTCCACATTGCGGACCGTGACGGAGCCGCCGGGGCCGGTCACCGTGCCGGTCTGGCCGTTCCAGGTGAGGGTGTAGCTGGCCTGGACGCCCGAGAACACGACCGTGTCGGCGCCGAGTCCGCCGTCGATGACGTCGTTTCCGCCATTGCCGACGATCCGGTTGCCCGCGGAGTTGCCGCGGATGGTGTCGGCCCCGGTTCCGCCGATGACGTTTTCGATAACCGCCCCGACGGCGATGGCGACGTTTCCGACCAGGGAGCCGACGCTGGAGAAGGCGCCCTGACGCAGGTCGATGCCCTGCGCGACGCTGTAGCCCGAGAAATCAAACGTGTCCGTGCCGCCCGCATCCCACACCGCGAAGATCAGCGAGGTGGCGCTGCTGCTGGCGAGGTACCAGGACTGGCCGGCGTTGGCGTTGAAGCCGTAGGTCGTATCGCCGGTCCGCGCGTTCATATTGGCGCCGTAGAGCCGCTGGATCGCGGCGATATCGTCCAGCAGGGGAACGGCCGCGTACCGCGAGGCGCCGGCGCCGGCGGTGCGGAAGTCGCCGCCGGTGTTGCGCTCGCTGAAATAACTCATCACCGAGTACTGGCGGGAATCTTCGTAATAGGCGGCGTTGACGCTGTAGAAGATGTTGCCGTCGGCGCGGGCGTTGTAGTTTGACGGATGGCTGAGGCCGATCGCGTGGCCGATTTCGTGCAGCAACACCTGTTGGCCGTAGCCCTGGACAACCGGCTCCTCGTTGTAGGCGATCGAACTGTTGATCCAGATATCGCCGGCGGACTGGCTGCTCCCGGTATCCCCCGGCATCCCCTGGGGCATATAGGCGAAGGCCGCGGCGCCGTCCTGGCCAGACGCATAGTTGGAGAACAGGATTGTGGCGCTGTTCGAGTACCCGCCGCCGGAATCGATGCGATTGAAGGTGATGTTGGCGACGTCCGACCAGGCGGAGAGGGCTTGTTGCGCCGCCACGATCTGGGACGGGTTGAACCGGGAAAAGCCGGCCGTGTCGCTCGGCATGGCGCTGGCGGTGATCGAGGACCTGAACGCGTAGGTGACCACCGCGGCCTGGCCGAGACCCGAGGCCCAGCTCATCTGGCCTCGGGTGAGCTGGACGCCGGCTTCGATCGGGTCGAACGACGGCTTGCCGTTGGGCCCGGCGCCGCCACGATCGTCTGCATTCAGAAGGGCGCCCAGCCCGCTGTCGCCTGTCCCGTCGGCGGCTCCGTGGAAATTTCCGCAACAGCCGCAGATCTGGTAGCTGGCGATGGCTCCGAACGCGCCGTTCGATCCGCCCTGGCCCGGGCCTCGACGATCGAAATCGGGATCCGGGCCCGCATCGGGACTGAAGCTTCGCGAGACTGAATCGAACATGCGTGTCGCCACCGTTTGAAGCTTCCGGACCGCACGGTACCCCGCCGTCCGAAAACAACAAGCGCGACGCGCTCAACTCCGGCGACCCGCGGTCCTGTCGCCGGTTGCCGCCATGAGGCGAGGGTTTGTCGGTCGCCGGAGCGAAGCCACGGCAAGACTTGTCTTGACCCGCCCCCTCGGCCCGGCGGAGAAGGGCGCGACCGAGACCATGGATCGATATTGATGCAGAAAAAGACGGCGCTGATCACCGGCATCACGGGCCAGGACGGCTCCTATCTGGCCGAGCTCCTGCTCGAGAAGGGCTATGAGGTTCACGGCATCAAGCGCCGTTCCTCGCTGTTCAACACCGAGCGGGTCGACCACATCTATCAGGATCTGCACGACGCCGACGTCCGGTTCCAGATGCATTTCGGCGACCTGACGGACACCTCGAACCTCGTGCGCATCATTCAGCAGGTGCAGCCCGACGAGATCTACAACCTCGGGGCCCAGAGCCACGTCGCGGTCAGTTTCGAGACGCCGGAGTACACCGCCGACGTCGACGCCCTGGGCACCCTGCGCCTGTTGGAGGCGATCCGCCTGCTGGGGATGGAGAAAAAGACCAAATTCTACCAGGCCTCGACCTCGGAGCTGTACGGGCTGGTGCAGGAGCCGATCCAGAGCGAGACGACGCCCTTCTATCCGCGCAGTCCCTATGCCGTGGCCAAGATGTTCGCCTACTGGATGTGCGTGAACTACCGCGAGGCCTACGGAATCTTCGCCTGCAACGGCATTCTCTTCAATCACGAGTCCGAGCGCCGGGGCGAGACCTTCGTCACCCGCAAGATCACCCGCGGCCTCGGCGAGATCGCCCAGGGACTGTCCGACTGTCTCTACCTCGGCAATATGGACGCCTTGCGCGACTGGGGCCATGCGAAGGACTATGTGCGCATGCAGTGGATGATGCTGCAGCAGGACGAGCCGGACGACTATGTCATCGCCACGGGCAAACAGTACAGCGTTCGCCAGTTCGTCGAAGCCTCGGCGGCCCGGATCGGCGTGACGCTGCGCTGGGAGGGCTCGGGCGTGGACGAAACCGGCGTCGTCGCCGCGATCGACCCGTCGCAGTCCGCCGTCCGCTGCCCCGCGATCCGCGAAGGCCAGACGATCATCCGGGTGGATCCGCGCTATTTCCGCCCCACGGAAGTGGAGACCCTGCTCGGCGACCCGTCGAAGGCCAAGGCGAAGCTGGGCTGGGAGCCCGAAATCACCTTCGAGCAACTGGTCGACGAAATGATGGAGGCCGACCTGCTCGCCGCCCGCAAGGCCGTGCTGATCAAGAACTCGGACTGGGGCTGAGGCGCGTGGACCCGTTCGCCCGACTTGACCGCACGACGCATCGCCGCGAGGATGATCGCGGGTGGCTGGAAGTGCTCTATGAGAGCGGGGACATGGTCCTCAAACGGTCCTTCTCGAGGGCCGGCGTGTTCCGGGGCCTGCATGTGCAGCGCGCGCCGTCGCGGCAGACCAAGGTCATCCGCGTGGCCTCCGGCGCCATCATCGACGTCGTCGTCTCGATGGACGACCCGAACTGGACCCTTCACACCACCCGCCTGACGCCGGAAGACGGCTGGGTTCGCATCGACCCGCAGTATGCGCACGGCTTTTACGCCCTGCAGGACACGGTCTTCGAATATGTCTGCGACGGCGGCTATGATGAAGCCTCGGAACAGGCGTGGTCTGTCGCCGACCGCCTCCCGGCCCTGCTCGGGGTGAAGACGGTGATTTTGTCCGCCAAGGACCGGGCCGCCCCGCCCTTGCCGACCGCTGGAACCGAGACATGACCAGGCTTTCGCTGATCACCACCGCCTACAACAGCGCACGCACCATCGCCGACACCCTGCGGTCGGTGAACGCGCAGACGCTTCCGGATTTCGAATATCTGATCGTAGACGGGGGCTCGAAGGACGAGACCATGGAGATCGTGGCCCGGGAGGGTCGGCGGGTGACCTCGGCCGTCTCGGAACGCGACGGCGGCATCTATGACGCCTACAACAAGGGGCTGGCGCGCGCGACCGGCGACGTGATCGGCTTCCTGAACTCCGACGACTTCTACGCCTCGGACACTGTCCTGGCCGAGGTCATGGCCGCCTTCGAGGACCCGGAAGTGGACGCCGTCTACGGCGATCTCACCTATGTCGATCCGGTGGACACCGGCGTGATCGAGCGGGTGTGGCGTTCGCGCCCGCCCACAAGGGCCAATATCGCCCGCGGATTTCATCCGGCGCACCCCACCCTGTTCCTGCGGCGCCGGGTCTATGATCGCGCCGGGGTCTTCAACCTCGACTACCGTCTCGCCGGCGACGTCGAATATATGATGCGCATCTTCCACACCCTCGACCTGAAGGCGGTTCACCTGCCGGGAATCATGGTGCGGATGCGTTCGGGCGGCGCCACCGGCGGCGACTTCGCCAGCCTGATGCGCCAGAACCGCGAAGTCCGACGCGCCCAGCACGCCCTCGGCATCCGCTACCCCGTGGTCGGCTTCGCCCTGCACAAGGTCGTCGATCGCGTCCAGCAACGCCTGCGCGGCCGGGCCGCCCGAGGATGATCGGCGAGGCGCGAGTGCTGGCCATCGTGCCCGCGCGCAAGGGCTCCAAGGGTCTGCCGCTGAAAAACATCCGGCCGCTGGCGGGCAAGCCCCTGCTGGCCTGGCCGATCGCCGCCGCGCGCGCCTCGCGTCATGTCGACCGGGTCATCATCTCGACCGACGATCAGGGGTTCGCCGACATCGCCGTGGCTCACGGCGCCGACGCCCCCTTCCTGCGCCCGGCGGCGCTCGCCTCGGACACCGCGCCGTCGATCGATTTCATCCTGCACGCGATCGACGCCCTGGCCGCTGCGGGGGAGCATTATGACCACGTGGTGCTTCTGGAGCCGACCTCGCCGCTGACGGAGGGCTCCGACATCGACGCGGCGCTGGCGCAACTGACGGCCAGCGACGCCGATGCGATCGTCGGCGTCTCGAGGCTGGAGGCGACCCATCCGGCCTTCGCGGTGCGCAAGGGCGAGGACGGGGCGATCACACCCTACGCCGCCGCCAGCTTCGGCGAACTGCCCCGCCGACAGGACATCGAGCCTTTATTCGTGCTGGATGGGACATTATACATATCCACCGTCGACGCCCTGCGACGGGAGCGGGGCTTCTGCCACGCCCGCACGCTGGGCTACGAGACAGCCCGCCACAAGGCTCACGAGGTCGATGATCTCGTGGACTTCATCTGCATCGAGGCGATCGTCTCGAACCTCGACACCATCCTCCAAGCTGAAGGCCGGACCTCCCCGTCCGGCGCGGAATGATCATGCGTAAATGCACCCGATGCCTGACCCCGGAAACCGTAGACACCATCACCTATGATGAAGAAGGCGTCTGCTCGGTCTGCCGCCAGGTCGAATTCAAGCAGGACAAGATCGACTGGGCCGACCGTCAGCGGCAGCTGGACGAGATCGTCGCGGCCCACAAGGGCAAGGGGCTGTACGACTGCATCGTGCCCTATTCCGGCGGCAAGGACTCGGTCTTCCAGCTCTACTACATCATCAAGGTGCTGAAGCTTAAGCCGCTGGTGGTCCGCTACAACCACTGGGGCTATCGGCCCAAGATCGACGAGCTGAACACCTCGGTGTTCAAACAGCTGGGCTGCGACGTGGTCGAGTTCACGCCGAACTTCCACGTCGTCCGCGAGCTGATGCTGGAGAGCTTCAAGCGCCGCGGGGATTTCTGCTGGCACTGTCACACCGGCATCTATTCCGGCGTCATGCACATGGCGGTCCGCTTCGAGGTCCCGCTGCTGTTCTGGGGCGAAAGCACCGCCGAGTACCACAGCTGGTACACCTTCGAGGAGATGGAGGAGGTCGACGAAAAGCGGTTCAACCGCCTGATGAACCAGGGCATCACCGCCGACGACATGTACGAATTCCTGCAGGGGCGCGTCGAGCGCCGCGACCTGTGGATGTTCGACTATCCCAAGCGCAAGGACCTGATCAAACTGAAGGTCCAGTCGATCTGCCTCGGCAACTATATCGAGTGGGACACCAAGGCCAATGTGGCCCTGATCGAGAAGGAGCTGGGCTGGAAGGGCCAGGAGGTCGAGGGCGTGCCGCCCGAATACGACTACGAAAAGGTCGAATGCACCTTCCAGGGCATGCGGGACTATTCGAAATATGTGAAGCGCGGCTACGGCCGGGCCAACCACCTGCTGTCGATCGACATCCGCAACGGTCGCAAGACGCGCGAGGAAGCGCTGGAGATCGAGGCGAAATACGACGGCAAACGCCCGGCCTCGATGGACTGGTTCCTCGAGCAGATCCAGATGACCGAGGACGAGTTCTACAAATACCTCGAGCCGCACCAGGTCCACCCGTGGAAGTTCGACCGCAAGAATCAGGAGACGGGGCCGGTGCTGCCCGACTTCGACAAATGGGATCGCACGGACCTGAGCCATATCCCTGTCGGACCGCCGAAGACGCCGACCCGGGAGACCTGAGCCCATGACCATCGCCATCATCGACTACGGCATGGGCAACGTCCGCTCGCTGATGAACGCGTTCGACTACATCGGCGAGGACGCGACCGTGACCGCCGACTTCGACGAGCTGGAGGCCGCCGACCGGCTGGTGCTTCCCGGCGTCGGCGCCTTTGGCGATGCGATGCAGGCGATCGACGCCAAGGGGCTCAGGCCGGTGCTGGACCGGCTGGCGCTGGAGGTGAAGAAGCCGGTGCTGGGCGTCTGCCTCGGCATGCAGCTGTTCGCCCGGCGCAGCCTCGAGCACGGGATGCATGAGGGTCTGGGCTGGCTGGACGCGGAGATCCGGCCGCTCGAGGTCCAGCGCCCGGCCAAGGTGCCGCACGTCGGCTGGAACGCCGTCTCCTTCGCGCCCGACGAATGGCTGTTCAAGGGACTGCCCTCGGGCGAGAGCGACTACTATTTCGTCCACTCCTTCCACATGGCCTGCAACGACCCGGCCGATGTCGTCGGCGTCTGCGACCATGGCGGCCCGTTCACCGCGGCGGTCCGGCGCGGCAATCTGGTCGCGGCCCAGTTCCATCCGGAGAAGAGCCAGGACAACGGCCTGCAGCTGCTGCAGAACTGGCTGGCGCACGAATTCTGATGCTCAAGAAACGGATCATCCCCAAATTCCTGATCCGCGGCGGCCGTCTGGTGAAGATGCGCCGCTTCACGGAGGACCAGCGCGAGGCCGGCAATCCGGTGTCGACCGCCAAGGTCTATGACTCCTACGGCGTCGACGAGCTGATCTTCGTCGACATCGACGCCTCCGCCGAGGGGCGGGTCGTCACCGGAAGCATCATCGAGCGCGTGGCCGAGGAAGTGTTCGTGCCGCTGACCGCCGGCGGCGGCGTGCGTACGCTGGGACAGATCGAAAGCCTGCTGAAAAGCGGCGCCGACAAGGTCAGTCTCAACGCGGCCGCCATCGAGGATCCGGACTTCGTCACCCAGGCGGCGTCCCGCTTTGGCGACCAGTGCATCGTCGTTTCGATCGACTACAAGGCGGACGAGTTCGGCCGCAAGCGGGTGTGCGGCCATGGCGGGTCGTTGCAGACCCGCCACGATCCGGTGGAGTTCGCCCAGCGCATGCAGGACCTGCACGCCGGCGAGATTCTGATGACCTCGATCGATCGCGACGGCATGATGAACGGCTATGATCTGGAGCTGATCAGCGACCTGTCCAACAAGCTGAGCATCCCGCTGATCGCCTCGTCGGGCGCGGGCAGCCTCGACGACTGCAAGGCGGCGCTGGACGCGGGCGCCTCGGCGATCACCATCTCGTCGATGTTCATCTTCACCGACCACAGCCCGATCAAGGTGCGCACCTATCTGTCGACCAACGGCGTCCATGTCCGGAACCAGAAGGGCAGTCGCAGCTGATGTCCCTGACCGTCGTCATGTACCACTATGTCCGCGACCTCGAGCGCTCGCGGTTCCCGGGCATCAAGGCGCGCACGCTCGACACCTTCCGCGGCCAGTTGGACCACATCGGCGCCCACTATCAGGTCGTCACCCTGGAACAGATCCTGGCGGCGACCTCCGGCCAGGCGCCGCTGCCGGACAACGCCTGCTGGCTGACCTTCGACGACGGCTATCTGGACCACTATCAGAACGTCTTTCCGCTGCTGCACGACCGCGGCTGGCAGGGCGGCTTCTATCCGCCCGCCCAGCCCATTCTGGAAGGGCGGCTGCTGGACGTGAACAAGATCCACTACATCCTCGCCGCCGAGCCCGACGCCGCGCGGATCGTGGCCGCGCTGCACGACGAAGTGGAGCGGGCGCGCGAAGCCGGCGCCGCCCTTCGTCCCTGGCAGGCCTATGTGGACGAGCATATGGGCCCCTGCCACCTCGACACGCCCGAGGTGCTGTTCATCAAGCTGATGCTGCAGATGGCGCTGCCGGAGGCGGTGCGGAACCGGATCTGCGACGCCCTGTTCGCGCGGTTCGTCAGCGCGGACGAGGCCGCCTTCGCCGCCGAACTGTACATGTCGATCGACCAGGCCCGGCTGATGCAGCGGTCGGGCATGGCCTTCGGCAGTCACGGCTACAGCCACCAGTGGCTGGCCGCCCTGTCGCCGGAGGAACAGGCGCGCGACATCGATCGCTCGCTCGACTTCCTCGGCCTGCTGGGGGTGTCCCGCACGGACTGGTCGATCTGCTATCCCTACGGCAGCTATGACCGCCGGACGATCGACCTGGTCCGCGAGCGCGGCTGCGCCCTTGGCGTGACCACGCGCGAGGGCGTCGCCGACCTGGCCCGGGACGATGCGCTGGAACTGCCCCGCGTCGACACCATCCACCTGCCCGTCTCGTGAGCCCGGACCCGTCATGACCCAGAAGATCGCGATGAGCCTGGGGCCGGCGGCGCTGGCCGCCTATGTCGCCCGCCAGCTCAGCGCCTTCTTCCCCGATTCCGAGGTCACGGCGGACGATCTGCAGCCGGCCATGCCCGTGGCGCTCGAGCGGCTCGAGCACTGCTTCGCCCACATCGACAACAAATATTTCTTCGACGGGGGCCGGGCGGTCTTCAGCCATCTGCACGGCGATCAATATGCGATGTGGCTGTACCTGCTCGCCAACGAGCTCCACCGCCAGCGGGCGCCGGTGGACCTGTGTTCGAAACTGTTCCTGCTTAACAAGGCCCTGCACGGCTGCGACATCTTCCATGAGGTCGAATTGCCGGCCATCTTCCTGCTGGTCCACCCGGTCGGGACGGTGCTCGGACGGGCGCGCTACAGCGACTATTTCGTCAGCTATCAGCGGGTCAGCGTCGGCTCCAACCACGACGTCTATCCGGTGTTCGGCGAGCATGTGACCCTGCGTCCCGGGGCGGCGGTGCTCGGCCGCTGCACCGTCGGACGACACTGTCAGCTCGCCACCGAGTCGCTGCTGATCGACCGGGACCTGCCCGATCACAGCCGCTATATCGGCAACCCCAAGACCGCCGTTGTCAGGCGCGAGGAAACCCTCTACCCGCTGTGGAGACGCGGGCCCGAGGCTCCTCACGGCTTCTGATCGGCCGGCCGTTCGCACCAGGTTCGCCGCCGCCTCCCGGCGGCTCCGAGGGAGAGGTCCATGGACTCCGTCACGACTGGATCGGCCAGCGACCTCGGCGTCTCCGTCGAGGAGATCGCGGCCTTCTACGATCTGCACTGGCCGCGCAAGATATCGCTGGGCCTGCCCGGCTTCTCGCGCTGGCAGTTCGTCTCGGCGCCGGAGCAGCGGGACCTCTGTTCGGTCTGCGTCTCGGTTTACGGATCCCGCCTTCTGGGCGCCATGGGTCTGCATGAACGCAGTTTCGATCTGGACGGCTCGCGCCGGCGCGCCGCGGAGCTGACGACCTGGATCGTCGCCCCCGAGTCCAAGGGCAAGGGCATCGGCCCGCGCATGCTGGACCATCTGCAGTCGACCTTTGACGTCCTGCTGGGCAGCGGCATCAGCGACGACGCGCTGAACGTCTATCTGCGCAAGGACTTCAACTACTGGCGCTACATCCCCCGTTTCTTCCGCGTCTGGGACATCGAGGCGGTCCGGCCCTACAGCAACATCGCCCCGCTCGGTCAGAAGCTCGCCCGGCACCGGATGGACAGCGTAGCGGCCGATGGCGGCGCGGCGCGCAAGGTGGCGGCGGCCGACGTCGCGGTCCCCGACCGCGGCATGGCGGGCAAGAACGGCTACGTCCGCGACCGCGCCCACCTGGCGTGGCGCTACGACCAGCATCCCGTCTACGCCTATGAGACCTTCGCGGTCGGCGATCGAGCCCATGTCGTACTGCGGCGGGATTCCCTGCCCGGAATGGAGTTCGCCCATGTGGTCGAGATCGGCGCCGAAGCGGACGACATGCCGGCGGTTATGGCCTTCCTCGAGCACTACGCCCGGGAGCGGGGGCTGGCGGCGATGGACTTCACCTGCACCTCATCGGATCTCGGCCGGCATTTCATCGCCTCCGGCTGGTTCTCGTCGGTCGACGAGCCGATGTTCGCCTTCCTCAGCCTGTTCCATCCGCCCGAGCTGCGCGACCCCCAGACGACCTCGCTGATCTACTGGGCGCGCGACGCCCAGGCCGCCCTGGCCGACCTGGGTCGTATGCATGTGGTCAAGGGCGACCTCGATCTGGATCGCCCGACGATCGCCTATTATGAGGCGAACGCCCTAGAACAGCGCTAGGACGGACCCGCCCGCTCCCCAGAACGCCGACCTCCAGTGATGTCCTGATGTCCCAATCGCCCCTCCCCCCTGCCGAGGCCGACGCGCCGCTCGACAATGCGGCGCTCGATTTCGCCGCCCTGCGCAGGCGGCTGCACCGGGTCATCCCCGGCGGGGCCCATACCTATTCGCGCGGCGACGACCAATTTCCGTCCATCGCGCCGCCGGTGCTGGCCCGGGGCAAGGGCGCCTGGGTCTGGGACACGCACGGCAATCGCTACCTCGACTACGGCATGGCCCTGCGCGCGGTGACCATCGGCTATGCCGACGACCGGGTGAACGCCGCCGCCATCCGCCAGATCGAGAACGGCGTGAACCTGACCCGGGCCACCGAGATCGAACTGGAGGCCGCCGAACTGATCTGCGACCTGATCCCCTGCGCGGAGATGGTCAAATTCGGCAAGAACGGCTCGAACGTCACCACCGCCGCCGTCAAGATCGCCCGCGCCTCCACCGGCCGCCGCTATGTCTGCGTGCCGCGCCAGCATCCGTTCTTCTCGTTCGACGACTGGTTCATCGGCGTCACCGCCATCACGCGCGGCACCCTGCCCGACCATGCCGCCACCACCCTGGTGTTCGACTACAACGACCTGGGCTCGCTGAAGACCCTGTTCGACCAGTATCCGGATCAGATCGCCGCCGTGATGCTGGAGCCCGCGACCCACATCTGGCCGCATCAGGCCGACGGGACGCCGGGCCTGCCGCCCGAGCCGGGACAGGGGCCCGAGCATTACGCCGGCGGCTTCCTGCATCAGGTGCGCGACCTCGCCCACGCCAACGGCGCCCTGTTCATCCTCGACGAGATGATCACCGGCTTCCGCTGGAACCTGCGCGGAGCCCAGGCGACCTTCGGGATCGAGGCGGATCTGGCCACCTACGGCAAGGCCATGGCCAATGGCTTCTCGCTGGCCGCGGTGGTCGGCAAGCGCGAGTTCATGCAGGTCGGCTCGATCGACACCCCCGGCATGGAGCGGACCTTCCTGCTGTCCTCGACGCACGGAGCGGAGATGCCGGCGCTCGGCGCCTTCGTCGAGGCCACGCGCATCAATGCCGCCGAGGACGTGCCCGCCCATCTGTGGGCCTATGGCGCGCGCCTCAAGGCCGGCCTGGCGGAGGTCGCCGGCCGTCATGGCCTGCAGGACCACGTCTTCATGGAAGGGCCGGCGGTGGCCCTGAACTACGTCACCCGCGACGCCGACGGCGCGCCGTCCCTGCCGATGCGCACCCTGTTCGCGCAGGAGATGCTGAAGCGGGGCGTGATGATGCCGTGGCTGGCGATCTCGCAGGCGCACGGCGAGGCCGAACTGGCGATGACGATCGAGGCCTTCGACGGCGCCCTGGCGGTCTACGCCCAGGCGCTGGACGCGGGCGTCGAAACCCGGCTGGACGGACCGTCCATCAAGCCGGTGTTCCGGACCCACAACTGATGAGCCAGGCCGCCATCCGACTGGACGGGCAGGTCGCCCTCGTGACCGGCGGCGCCGGCATTCTGGGCCGGGAGTTTTGCCGCGCCCTGATCGGCGCCGGGGCCCGGGTGGCGGTGGTCGACCTGATGCAGGACGCCGCGATCGCGACCGCGGACGAATTCGGCGAGGCCGCCGCCGGCTTCGGCTGCGACGTCTCCGACCCGGCTTCGGTCGCGGCGGCGGTCGAGGCCGTCATGGCGCGCTTCGGCCGGATCGACGTGCTGGTCAACAACGCCGCCACCAAGACCGGCGATGTCCGCGCCTTCTTCGAGCCGTTCGAGACCTACAGCCTCGAGACCTGGCGCGAGGTCATGAGCGTCAATATCGACGGCATGTTCCTGATGGCCCAGGCCGTCGGCCGCGAGATGCTGAAGGCCGGGTCCGGGCGCATCATCCAGACCGCCTCGATCTACGGCCTGGTGGGACCCGACGCGCGCATCTACGACGGCTCCGACTATCTCGGCGGTCCGATCAACACCCCGGCCGTCTATTCGGCGTCGAAGGCGGCGGTGGTCGGGCTGACCAGATGGCTGGCGACCCACTGGGCCGACAAGGGCATCCGCGTGAACTGTCTCGTTCCGGGCGGCGTCTCCAGCGGACAGAACGGCGTCTTCGACCAGAAATACTCCGCCCGCACGCCGATGGGCCGGATGGCCCGGGCCGGGGAAATGGCGCCGCCGCTGCTGTTCCTCGCCAGCGACGCCTCGTCCTATGTCACCGGCCAGGTGCTGGCGGTGGACGGGGGATGGACCGCCTGGTGACCGCGCTGGAGATCGGTGGGCCGGGACGACGGGGATTCTATCTGGTGGTCGTCAAGCTGGTGGATGTGGCGGCGCGCGCCGGCTTCATCCTGACGGCGACCTTCGGCCTGCGCGTCGACCAGGCCGGCGGCTTCGGCCTGATCGCCACCCTGATCGGCCTGTTCGCCTTCGCCTTCAACTTCGAGCGCCATATCGACATCCAGCGCCGCTCGGCCGGCGAGCCGCATCCGGTGATGGACCGGCACGTCCTGCAGGCGCTGAAATTCTTCGCCTTCAACTGGGCCTTCATGATCCCGCTGTTCGTGCTGGCCGTCCTGCTGTGGACCGGGGCCGCGTGGACGGTGCTGGCGGCGGCGGTGGTCGTCGTGGTCGGCGAGCATCTGTCGAACCAGGCCTATCAGTACGCCCTGATCAACGACCGCTACGCGCCGATGCTGGTCGTGGTCGCCATCAAGAACGCCCTGCTGGCCGCCGTCGCCCTCGGCGCGGCCCTGTTCATGAGCGAGGTCTTCGCCCTGGGCTTCGTGATGACCGTCTGGGCCGTCGGCGCGGTGCTGTGCACCCTCGCCCTGGCCGTGATGTTCCTGCGCATTCACGACGCGGCGCCGAAGTCGACGCCGTTCCACCTCGGGACCGACATCCTCGGTCAGCACAAGGCGTCCCTGACGCATTTCCTGATCGGCCTGGTCGCCATCCTGGTGCTCCAGTTCGACCGGCTGGCGGTCGGCGGCCTGTTGAGTCTGGAGCAGACCGGCGTCTATTTCCGGCACGCCCTGCTGATATCGTTGCTCTACCAGGTGTTCAGCATCGCCTCCTTCAACCGCGTCACGCCGTCGATCTTCGTCGCCGCCCGGGTCGAGCCGATCAGCCTGCTGATCGGTCGGGTGCTGCGGGAATATGCCCGGGTCATCGTCCTGACCCCGATCTTCTTCGCGGCGATCTTCGCGGCGGACCGACTGACGGGCGGGGTCTGGACGGCGCGGTTTCATCTCGATCTGGGGCTGGTCGCCGTGATGATGCTGGGCTTCGTCGCCCGCACCGCCGCCGATTTTCCGGCCCTGATCATGAACGCCCTGCACCGCGAGCGTCTGGTGCTGCACCGCCAGGCCATCGCCTTCGCCGTCGGCGGCGGTCTCCTGATCGGCCTCACCCATCTCTACGGCCTGTGGGGCGCGGCCTCGGCCATGGTCTCGACCAGCGCGCTGTACGCCATTCTTAACTGGACCGTTTTGCGACGTCTGTCGCGCCAACCGACGCCGGGGGCGCCGTCATGAAAATCCTCGTCACCGGGTCCAGCGGCTTCGTCGGCAAGGCCTTGCTGCAAGCTCTGATCGCCGCCGGCCACGACGCCCGCGGCCTGTCGCGCGGCGAGCGGCCCGACGCCTTCCAGGGCGACCTGCTGGACCCGGCCTCCCTGCGCCGGGCCCTGGACGCCTTCCAGCCGCGGGTCGTGTTCAACATGGCCGCCGAGACCGACCTGAAAGGCGTCGCCCGCAACGGCTATCGGGCCAATACCGAAGGCGTCTCCCACCTGATCGAGGCGGTCGCGGCGACCCCGTCGGTCGAGCGGGTGATCTGGTCCTCGTCCCAGCTGGTGTGCAGGCCGGGCGCGCCGCCCGCCGGCGATACCGACTACGACCCGGTCGGCGGCTACGGCGAGTCCAAGGCCGAGGGCGAGCGCCGGGTGCGCGCCGCGGACGGGGGCGGCAAGGCCTGGGTGATCGTCCGCTCCACGACGATCTGGGGCCCGGGCATGAGCGCGTATTACACCGGCATGTTCCACCTGATCCGTCGCGGCCTCTACTTCCATGTCGGGCGGGCGCCGCTGCGCAAATCCTACTCCTATATCGAGAACCTCACGGACCAGCTGGCGACGCTGGCGACCGCGCCGGCGCCGGCCGTCCATGGCCGCACCTTCTACCTCGCCGACAGCGAACCGGTGGAGCTCAGGACCTGGGCCGACGGTTTCGCCGAGGCGTTCGGCCGCCGCATTCCGACCCTGCCCCTGCCGCTGGCGAGGGGCCTCGCCCTGGCCGGCGATCTCGCCGCCCGGCTGGGCCTGCCAGCCCCGCTGACGACCTCCAGACTGAAGAACATGCTGACCCAGTACATCTACGACACCGCGCCGATCGAGGCCGTCCACGGTCCGACCCGGATATCCAACGCCGAGGGCGTCCGGCGGACCGCCGCCTGGTTCCTGACGGAGACCGCGGCGTGAAGCACGTTTTGATCTATGCGATCTTCCGCACCGAGGCCTGGTGGACCCATGTCGGGCGTCACATGGGCGTCGAGCGGGTGACGGTGCTGACCGATTCCCGCGGCCGCGGCGACCGGTGGGTCACCGACGACTTCTACGCCGCCCTGGAGCGGTTCGAGGCCAGCGGCGACCCGGAGTCCGCACTGATTTCGGCGGACGAAATCAAAGACGCCATCGCCCGCTGCCGCGTCCTGCGCTGGCTGCCGCCGCGGAAGGCGACCGCCATGATCCTGGCAATGGCCGAGGCCACGGACAAGGCGCTGGACGAGCTGTCGCCCGACGCCATCGTCAGCCTGCCGATCGACAGCTATGTCACCGACGTCCTCGAACGGCGCGCCCGGGCGCGCGGTATTCCCTTCTACGAGCTGACGGCCGGCGCCCTGCCCGGGATGAGCATGCTGCTGTATCGTGGGCAGTTGGTGACATCGCGCGAGCCGCCGGACCCGAAGCATGTCGAGACCTGCATCGCCGAGATCGCCGACCCGGCCTTCGCACCGGTCTATGTCCAGAAGGCCAAAACGTTCACGCGCGGGAAATTCCATCGCGCCCAGCTCTATTTCCGCCTGCGGGCCGCGGCGTTCCAGGTCTATGCCGCCGCGACCCGGGACCGCCTCAACCTGCGCGCGCTCGACGCCCAGCCTTGGCTCGGCCACAAGGCGCGGGCGCGGGATGTGCGGATCATCGACATGATCGACGCCGACTGGCGCCAGAGGCTGGAGGCCTTCCCGAAGGATCGTCGCGTGCTGTTCGGGCTGCAGATGTTCCCCGAAGCGTCGATCGACTACTGGATCGACGATCTGCGGCTGATCCGCCAGGAAGACATGCTGCTGGAGCTCGCCCGCAGCCTCTCGGCCGCCGGCTTCGCGATCGCCGTCAAGGACCATCCCCTGCAGTTCGGCTTCCGCCAGACCGCCCTGCTGGAGGCGCTTCGTGCTCTGCCCAACGTCGTCATCGTCCCCTACGAAGTCAGCGGCAATGCGATGCTGGCGCTCTGCGGGGCCAGCGTCACGGCCACCGGCACCCTGGGTCTCCAGGCCGCCCTTCTGGGCAACGCCTCGGTCGCCGGCCGGGCCTATTACGTCGTGGACGAGGACTTCATAACGCTCCGGACGTGGGACGATCTCGCGGATGTGTCCGACCGCTTGCTCCGCGCCGAGCCGCCCGAGCCGCTCAAGGCGCGACAGGAGCGCATCATTGGTCATGTGCTGAGAGGCAGCTTCGAGGGCCCGTTCATGTCCCTGTTCGGGTTCAAGGCCAGCGCGCCCGGCGAGGATCCCGGACGGATGGGCGTTGAGCTGGGACGTCGCCTGCGCCTCATGGGCCCGGAAGGCGAGGACTGGCACGGCAAGGCCCTGCCCCGGGGCGGCGGCGGTCATCCCGGCTCGCCGCTCAACTGACGCCGCATCCGGGAGGCGCGTCCGGCGGATGCGACGACGCCGAGGCCTTTCGCCAGCTTGACCCGCGCACGGGGCATTGGCTAGTGGAGCGGGCTGCCCGTCATGGGTCTTGAAGCCGAGAGGACCCCGCGCGGATGTCGGTTGAGGGCTATACGATCGTCGAGCCGGCCCCGGCCGTGATCCCGCTGCCGGACCTGGTCTGGAGCCCGGCGCTGATCCAGTACGCCGCGCATCCGGCCTATCGCGACCTCGTCGCGCGGCCGACGCTGAAGGCGCGGGTCGCGGGAATGACGACCTTCCTGTCCAGCATGGCCGTCCTGCTGGTCAAGCGACTGGTCCGTTACGAGATGATCCCCAACGACCTCCGCTCCGACCGGTCGCCTGCGGGACGTATGGCGATGGTCAGGCAGGCGCTGAAGAACGCCGCCAGCCGGCCGCCCGAGCGGGCCGAGCGCGTGCTTCGCGCCGATGCCGCCGCCGGCCGGCTGGGACCGGACGGCATTCATGTCGTGACCATGCCCGCCGCTGACTTCGCAGCCCTGACCGAGGCCGCCCGTCCCCAGTTCGACGCCCTGCAGGCGCGGCGGGAACAGAGCAAGAGCCAGCGCCGCGAGTTCGACGAATCGCGCGGCCGCACGACGCGCAAGGAGCAGGAGGCGCTGTTCGCCACCATTGAACAGATCCTGCGCGACGCCGGCGTCATGAACGCGGCCTCGGCCTTCATGCAGCGCGAGGCTCGCCTGATCGACGTCAATCCGCAGATCAACGACGTCAGCGACACCTTCTGGAAGGACATCTTTCCGGACACGCCGCCGTCGGCCCTGCCCGCGGCGGCCTATTGCCACCGGGACGCCTCGGGCGGCGATCTGAAGGCCATCATCTACATGACCGACGTCGACGCGACCTCGGGGCCGTTCAGCTATGTGGTCGGGTCGCACCGGATGCGGATCAGCCGCGTGGACGACCTGATCTGCGAGGCCAACGACTCGAACGGACTGGCGGGCACGACGGCCGAGGCGCGGGCGCGGTTCGCCGCCCTGCCGGCCAGGCTTCGCCAGAAAGGCTCGTTCGGGAACGATTTGATGGAGACGGAGCCGTTCGCGCGGGATATCACCCGCGGCCTCTGGTCGATCACCGCGCCCAAGGGGTCCATCGTGCTTTTCGACACCAAGGGTATACACAGAGGCGGCATGGTGGAGCGCGGTGAGCGTCGCGTCATCACGTGCGTCATCGGTTGACGCCCCCGTCCGGGTAGGCGCCGGTTTGCGAGAGGCGCAATGAAGTTTCACCCCGCGGCGCTGATGCTGATGGTCTGGGCCGTCTGCATCGCCGCCTACTACATCCTGCCCTTCCAGCTCGAGAACCGGGTCATGAGCCTCTATGGGCTGATGGTCCTGGCCATGTTCCTCGGCGCCTATTGCTTCGGGGCGTCCTCGGTCGTGGGCGTCATGGCGCAGCGGCCGTTGTCGCCGGACGTGGCGGTCGACTTCCGCCAGACCGACCGCATCCTCATCGCCGTCACCTCGATCGCCCTGCTGGCGTCGTTCGCCGACATCCAGGGCCGCGACATCTTCAACCTCGTCGACTCCTACGCCGTGCGTTCGGAACGCGCCGGCGGCCTGCTCAACGCCGCGGAGTCCGAGAGCACGATCTGGTTCCAGATCGCCTTCCTCACCTCCCCGGCCGCCTATATCGTCCTCGTCCGCGAGATCGCCTTCCGCCCGCATCCGGTCGTCTGGCGGATCGCCGTGTTCGGCCTCGGGCCGATTCTGATGAACTCGCTGTCGGCCGGCGGCCGCAACCCGCTGTTCTACGCCCTGCTGGCCGCGGGTTTCGCCTATATGCTGCGCAAGCACATCTTCGCCCTCGGCGTCCCCGGCGCGAAACGAACCCGGCCGAAACGGCCGCGGCGTCCGATCTTCAAGCTGAACCCGCTGTCGCGCGCCCTGCTCGGCGTCCTCATCGCCTTCATGGCCATATATTTCGCCCGCGTCTTCATCGTCCGGGCCGGCGTCGTGGGCGGCGTGGACGCCATGTTCGGCATCGCCGGGGCGTCCTGGGGGGTCAATTTCAACGGTCCGCTCTCGAACCTGTTCTTCACCCTGCTGGGGCCGGATCTGACCTATCTGGTGTTCGTCTTCGCCTGGTACGTGGTCCAGGGCTTCGTGATGTCGAACACCATCTTCACCAGCTATGAGGGGCCGATGATGTGGTCCGCCTATGGCATCGACCTGTCGTCGGCGATCATTCGCCGGACCAACAGCGAATTCCTGTCCGAGGGATTCGGCCACCTGCTGGCCCTGAACACCTATGGCTTCCTGCCCTCGGCCTTCGGCTCGCTCTACGTCGATCTCAAATTCCTTGGCCTGCTGCCTTGCCTGCTCTGGGGCTGGGCCTCCGGCGTCGTCTACCGGGAGGTCAAGCTGGCGCGCGATCCGCGCTGGCTGCTGGTGGCGCCGATCTTCGTCATCGGCATCCTGCTCAGTGTCATCAACACGCCGATCGGCTTCTCCAACGGGCTGGTCACCCACATCTGGCTGGCCGTCGCCTTCCTGTCGGCCCGCGTCGTCCGGCGGCC
>JAXHTU010000048.1:0-21128 GCA_034189955.1 Pseudomonadota bacterium
CCCCCCGGGGGTGTGTTGGGGGCCCGGCTGGCGGGGGCGGGCGCCCGGTCCGAGGCCGCCCCGCCGCCCGCCGATCCGGAGCCGGCCTGCCCCTCATCCGGACGGCTCCGCCGCCCACCTTCTCCCCCGAGGGGAGAAGGAAAACCTACGGCCAATCCTCCGCCACCCCGGCCGGCAAGCCCGCATCCTCCCGCCACGCCCCGCGATTGGCGTGCAGCGTCACCCCGTCCAGCCACATCTGCGGCTCCAGCCGCCCGTCCTCGTTCCACATCTTCCCGGTCCAGCCATACCGCCGCGCCCAGTCCCGGTCGCGCGCCGCCGTCTCGGCCGTCAGATGCGCCTCCCGCCACGCCAGCACGAACCCCAGATGCCACAGCGGAACCGCCTCCAGCGCCCCGCCCGCCATCGCCTCGGCCAGCTGGGTCGCCACCGCCCGCGTCTCGCCCAGCCGGAACTCGAAGGCGTCGCGCTGCTTCTCGGCGAACCGCTCCCAGCCCTCGACCGGCTCCGGAACCGGGTCCGGCTTCGGAATCCGCTCCCAGCTCTCCTCGGCCCGGCGCCGCCACAGATTGGCCAGCCCCACGTCATACCGCCTGGCCAGCGAGGCCCCGGTCGCGCCCTGCTCCCAGGCGCGCCGGATCTCGGCCCAATATTCGTCGGATCGGAGGCGGGGCGGGTCGCGTTCGTACATGGCCCGCAGAATAAATCGCCGTTACGTCAAAATCGGACGTAGCCGTCTGCTCCAGCCGCCTGCGCCGCCCCCACCTGACCGCTGCGCGGTCTGTCCTCCCCATTCGCCTCCGCGAATGGGGAGGTGAACGGCGCGCTCACCTCTCCACGCAGTGGGGAGGGGGACCGCCGGAACGGCGGTGGAGGGGGCGGCGCGGAGGGCCGATCGGACGCCGCCGCGCCTCAGCCGAACCGCCCCGCCAGCAGGCCGATGGCCAGCACCGGCAGCATGCCGAAGACGCTGGCCAGCTGGATCGTGACCGCCAGCACGACGGCCTTGCCCAGCCCCGCGACGGGCGAGCGCCACCAGCGGCCCGCCCCCATGCGCATGAAGGTGACGATGCCGATGACGAACAGGGCCGCGGCGACCGCCTGCCCGGCCGGCCCGATATTGTACGCCCACCACGACAGGGGCAGCATCGGCACGGTCCAGGCGCACAGATAGGCGAAGGCCGCGCGGAAGCCGCGCCGCCAGCCCAGAACTTCCGGGTCCCACCAGCGCAGCAGCGGCGTCGCGACACAGGCGTAGGCCAGCGACAGCAGCGGCACCAGCACCAGGGTCATCCAGTTGTCGGCGTCGGCCAGGAAGGCGTCGCGGCTCTTGCCCGAGGCCTCGACCATCGGCTGCAGCATCGACTCGCCGAGCCCGCCCAGCATGAGGCCGGTCCCGCCCTGCAGGAACAGCACCAGCATCAGTATGGCGTTGAGGCCGAGGTACAGCCGCAGCGGCCGGGCGTAATGGCCGCCGCCGCTGGGGCCCCGGGTCATCCACGCCTCCAGCACCTGGCGCGGCCGCAGCAGCAGGTCGCGCGCCGTGACCAGCTCGGCCGCGCCGAAGCCGAGCGCGTCCTCGGACAGGTCGCTCAGGGCGGCGGGTCTGGGCGCGGGGGGTGGGGGCGCGGGCGCCGGGTCGTGCGGTGTGGTCATGTGCGTGGGGTCCCCTCGGGGCGAGAATGGCATGGGGGGAGGCGGGGTGGCCAGAGGGGGCGACGTCCTCTGATCCAACCGCCGGCGCCGCCCCCACCTGACCGCTGCGCGGTCTGTCCTCCCCATTCGCCTCCGCGAATGGAGAGGTGAACGGGCGCGCTCACCTCTCCACGAAGTGGGGAGGGGGACCGCCGGAACGGCGGTGGAGGGGGCGGCGCGGACGGCCGGTCAGGTGCGCCGGTACCGCCCTCTCCCATTGGGAGAGGGCTTGAGCGCACGAGCGCGAAGCGGTCGTCCTTGCGCGAAAGGGTGAGGGTCGACCGCCGGGGGGCGGCTTCGCCGCTTCGACCAGCCGACCCACATCCGACGGGGCTCCGCCCCGCCACCTTCTCCCAATGGGAGAAGGATCAGACGCGCTGCCTCCCCCGCCCCGCTTTCGTCATCCTCCGGCGAGGCGAAGCCGAGACCGGGGGACCCAGCGGCGCCGAAGGCGATCTGTTCACGCAGGTTGTCGTCGGCAGCGGCGCTCCCGACAGGGTCGCGCTCCCGCGCGCCGCTGGGTCCCCCGGTCTGCGCCGCGAAGGCGCGGCTTGCCGTGCGTCAGGCCATGACCGAGCGGAAGATGACCCTGTCCGCCATGGCCGCCGAAATGGACACCAGCCGGGCGCAGCTGAACCGGGTGCTGGACCCGGAGGAATTCAACGTGACGCTGGAGTCCCTGAGCCGCGCTGCGAAGGTAGTGGGGCGGAGGCTGAAGGTGGAGTTGGTTTAAGCCAGGCTTGGACCGGATCACTGGCGAGTTTTCAGGCGGAAACACCACGGCATGATGATGTCGCAGCGCCTAGCCACCGACCCATACGATAGATACAGCTCGATCATCCTACGATTGTGTCGCAGCTTTGCCTTGCATAACTGCGCCACACCCGCGAACTTAGTTTCCGGAGTCATCAGGGGATCAGTCACATGAACGATGCGGCGCGTGATCGGCTGACGGAAGTCATACTTACCGGGGGCGCCGTGTGCCTCGTCGGAGCCGGCTACTCCACCGCCGCGACCGATCAAGACGGGGTAGCCGTCCCCAGTACCACTGATTTGATAAAAGAAATCAAGCTGGCGGTTGGAATAGACCAATCAGAAACAGCCAGTTTATCTGATATTGCAGAGTACTGTGAGGACGAACCTGAAAGAGAGCACAAACTACGCCTTCTGCTCATGTCACGTCTAACACTATGCAATCCCACTGCAGAACAACGTTATGTATCTAATTTGCCGTGGCGGTCAGTATTCACAACGAACTTTGATGATATTGTAGAGAGAAGTTCGGCCGCCGATCACTTTCAGGTAATTACGCCAACGATCGACCCTCCTACGCATGCTGCCGGAAAGACGCCACTATACTACCTGCACGGGCGCGCGAAAGATCTGATCGAAAGAGATATCGATCCTAGACTTGTTATATCAGAGCGCAATTACCTTCAGCTCCATGAAGACAACAGATCTCTTTACGCTCGGCTGAAAAACGAGCTTTTTTGTGCAAATCTTATCGTTATAATTGGTTATTCTCTTAGAGACTTGGAAGTCGCTGGTATTCTTACCGAGGGCGGACAGGCTTTCAAAAGAAAAACGATTATTGTGTGCGACCCCGCAGAGAAGCCTGTGGCGCTCAGCAGACTAAGAAAATTTGGGGAGGTTATGCCCATAGGGACTGCTGGGCTTAACGAGATCATTCGGTCCGCGTCCGCA
Source organism: Pseudomonadota bacterium (assembly GCA_034189955.1). GTDB lineage: Bacteria > Pseudomonadota > Alphaproteobacteria > Caulobacterales > Caulobacteraceae > Brevundimonas. The sequence goes on from JAXHTU010000048.1 coordinate 3,400, forward strand.
AATCAGTCGGAATCCCAAGCTTCGGCCCTGCAGTTCGTGGACTACTTGGAGCCAGTCGAGCCCGCCGCCGAGATACAGGGTGACGATTTTATCCGGCTGATATTGACCGGTTCATTCTCGCGAGAGAAATACCAGGCGCAGCTCCAACAGGCCCCACAAAGCCCCGAGCTCTACTGCATTCGTCGGCAGGACGCCCTGAATGTCGTACTAAAGCGGCCAGCGGCCGGTGTGAACCGGTTTATCGTTTCATCCGATCTGGGTAACGGAAAGACCCTTTTTCTGGACCAACTCGCTGATGAACTCCTCGCGGGCGGGACAAAGGTCGTCAGAATCTCGTCGAATCTTACGGAGGTTTTCTCGGAGATTGAGGTCTGCTTGGGTACGCGCCAGCCCATTGCCTTCTTAATCGACGACGTCATACGATATCGGCGGGTCGCCGAATTTATAGGCAACCGACTGAATGCAATAAGTATTTTGGTTTGCGCCGTTCGCGGTGATCCTGGAGAGCTTACTTTTAAAGAGATCGAGCAGTCCTTAGGGGGTGCCGCGCGAACGATCGACCTGAACACCCTCTCGGCCGAAGACATCAGGGCTTGGGACCTCGCCTTAGAACGTTGGGGATTGTGGGAGGGACGCATCAAAGAAGCGCCAGCTGAACGACTGGGCTTCCTTACAAATCATTGTTCCGCAGAGAACCGCTCGATCGTCCTCGCGCTTTTCAGGACATCTCGGATCGCCGAAAAGATTGACCAACTGGTTTCATTTTTCATGAAGCACGGTCGGCATGAGCGGGCATTTTCGGCTCTACTTATTTCATCCCTGTGCCAACAACACGTATCGTGGGAAAGTCTCGTCTCATGGTTAGATCTGGACGAAGGGCGCTTGCGTAAAGATCTCGCCGAGAGTGACGTATCAGCACTATTCTCAAGCGGCCGGAACTGGAACGCCTTCACGTCCACCCAGCTGGCCGAATATATTTTGCGGAACAAATTTGTCGAGTTTGATCGAGATACTTTAGTCGATGTCTATTCGACGATAGTACTCGAAACCTCGGATAGCGCTGGCGACGGGTACCTAGGCGGCACATTCCGGGAAAACTTAAAGGAACTTATGAAGTTCCGCTTTCTGACTCGTCTTTTTGGGGAGGGGGAATCTGCGGCTAGACTAATTGGCGCTGTTTATAGCAGGCTGTCGAAGGCTCATTTTATTCGGGACAATCCTCAGTTTTGGTTGCAGTATGCTATGTCTAGGATGGAGGTACTAGATCTAGACAATGCGGAAATTTATCTCAACACAGCTCTCGGACTTGCGGAGAAACGGGGAGCTGATTATTCGCCGTTTCAGATCCTCGATCAACGGGCTAGATTGCTATTTATAAAGAATACTCGCCCCGATAAACTTCCAAAAAAGACGGAAATATCGATTGCACTCAAGGATCTCAGAGGCTTGATGGAAAAGTCGAGCGGGGAGATTACATACCTCTACAGGTCAGTACCCCTCATCGGAGATTTTGTCGACATGCATATAGACAACCTCCCTGAAGAGATGCGATCAGATATCAAGAGTCTACTTATCGCTATTGACGAACGCGGAAAGGATTTCTCAAAACTTCCTCGATCTCAGAAAGGCGAAACTAAAGTCCTCCGGAAAGCGATGGGTGACGCGCTACTAACGCTCCAGTTCGCCTAGGTTCCACCTACCGCCCCTTCCTGAACGCCTCCGCCTTCTCCGCCGCCGCATCGGCCCGCCACCGCTTCGGCGCGGCCTTGTCGACCTGCTCCCCCTCCGCCGTCAGCGCCTCGTTGGCGAACTCCAGGTCCATCAGCTTCATGCGCTTGATCTCGTCGCGCAGGCGGGCGGCCTCCTCGAATTCGAGGTTGGCGGCGGCGTTGCGCATGCGGCCCTCGATGTCCTTGAGGGCGGCCTGGAAGTTGGAGCCGGTGAAGGGGCGGGCCTCCTCCTTCATGCCCGGGGCGGTCAGCCTGTCGAGGGCGCGGGACTCATAGGGGCTGGCCATGATCTCGTGGATGTCGCGCTTGACCGACTCCGGGGTGATGCCGTGCTCTTCGTTATAGGCTTGCTGCTTTTCGCGGCGGCGGTTGGTCTCGGCGATGGCGCGCTCCATCGAGCCGGTCATGCGGTCGGCGTAGAGGATGACGCGGCCGTCGACGTTGCGGGCGGCGCGGCCGATGGTCTGGATCAGACTGGTCTCGGAGCGCAGGAAGCCCTCCTTGTCGGCGTCGAGGATGGCGACCAGGCCGCACTCGGGGATGTCGAGGCCCTCGCGCAGCAGGTTGATGCCGATCAGCACGTCGAACGAGCCGAGGCGCAGGTCGCGCAGGATCTCGATCCGCTCCAGCGTGTCGACGTCGGAGTGCATGTAGCGGACGCGGACGCCCTGTTCGTGCATGTATTCGGTCAGGTCCTCGGCCATCTTCTTGGTCAGGACGGTGACCAGCGAGCGATAGCCGTTTCGCGCGACCTGTTTCACCTCGTCGATGACGTCGTCGACCTGGTTGCGGGTGTCGCCCGAGACGGGCCGGATCTCGACCGGGGGGTCGATCAGGCCGGTCGGGCGGATGACCTGTTCGGTGAAGACGCCGCCGGTCTTGTCCATCTCCCACGGGCCGGGGGTGGCGCTGACGAACATCGTCTGCGGGCGCATGGCGTCCCATTCGTCGAACTTCAGCGGGCGGTTGTCGATGGCGCTGGGCAGGCGGAAGCCGTATTCGGCCAGGGTCGATTTGCGGCGGTAGTCGCCGCGGTACATGGCGCTGATCTGGCCGACGGTGACGTGGCTCTCGTCGACGAACAGCAGGGCGTTGTCGGGGATGTATTCGAAGAAGGTGGGCGGCGGCTCGCCCGGGGCGCGGCCGGTCAGCCAGCGGCTGTAGTTCTCGATGCCGGCGCAGGAGCCGGTGGCCTCCATCATCTCCAGATCGAAGCGCACGCGCTGTTCGAGGCGCTGGGCCTCCAGCAGCTTGCCGTTCTCGACCATCCAGTCGAGCGTCTCCTTCAGCTCGGCCTTGATGCCGGTGATGGCCTGGTTGAGCGAGGGTCTGGGGGTGACGTAGTGGCTGGCGGCGTAGACGGTGACCTCTTCCAGGTCGGCGGTCTTCTTGCCGGTCAGGGGGTCGAACTCCTGGATGGATTCCAGCTCGTCGCCGAACAGCTGGATGCGCCAGGCGCGGTCCTCCATGTGGACCGGGAAGATCTCGACGACGTCGCCGCGCTTGCGGAACATGCCGCGGTCGAAGGCGGCGTCGTTGCGCTTGTACTGAAGCGCGATCAGGTCGGCGCGCAGCTTGGCCTCGTCGATCTGGTCGCCCACCTTCAGCGTGAACGTCATCGCCGTATAGGTCTCGACCGAGCCGATGCCGTAGATGCAGCTGACGCTCGCGACCACGATCACATCGTCCCGCTCCAGTATCGCCCGCGTCGCCGAATGCCTCATCCGGTCGATCTGCTCGTTTACACTTGAGTCTTTCTCGATATAGGTGTCAGACTTGGGAACATAGGCTTCTGGTTGATAATAGTCGTAATACGATACAAAGTATTCGACCGCATTGTCAGGGAAGAATGACTTGAATTCTGAGTAGAGTTGAGCCGCGAGAGTCTTGTTGTGGGCGAGGATCAGGGCCGGGCGCTGGGTCGCCTCGATGACCTTGGCCATGGTGAAGGTCTTGCCCGAGCCGGTGACGCCGAGCAGGACCTGGTCGCGCTCGCCGGTCTCGGCGGTGGCGACCAGTTCGGCGATGGCGGCGGGCTGGTCGCCGGCGGGCGAATATTTCGTCTCGAGCCGGAAGGGGATGTGTTTGCGGCCGGCGGGCCGGTCGGGGCGGTGCGGGACCCAGTCGGAGGGGGAGCCCGGCGCCTCTTCCGGGGTCAGGCGCGGGCCGGCGACCGGGGCGAACATCGGCATGTGCGGCGTCTTCGCCGGGGACCGGGGCGCGTTGCCGGCGTCGTCGCGCAGAAAGGCGGCCGGCGCCTCGGCCACCGACTGGCCGGGGACGTGGACCGGCTTGGTGGTGCGGGGCGCGGAGCCCTTGGGCGAGCTGGAACGGTTCATGAACGCAATCTAGGGCGAGAGGGGTCGGTTCGCCAGTGAACGCGCCGGCGCCGTGGAGGCTGCTGACAGCGGATGTCAGCAGCCGTTGGTCCGGTCCGAAAAGCGCGAGCGGCCGGGCCGCCGACGCGCATACTGCGGTGGAGCCCGAGGAGATTGAGCCATGACCCCCTTCCACGCCCTGCACGCCGCCGACGCCCCTGGCGGCCTGCTGATCCTGCCCAACGCCTGGGACGGGGGCTCGGCGGCGCTGATGCGGGCGAAGGGGGCGAAGGCGGTGGCGACGACCAGCGCCGGCGTGGCCTGGTCGCTGGGCTGGCCGGACGGAGACGCCCTGCCGGTCGAACGGGTGGTGCAGGTCGCGCGCGACGTGGTGCGGGCCGCCCGGGGGCTGCCGGTGTCGATCGACGTGGAGGGCGGCTATTCGAACGACCCGGCGGCGGTCGCGGCGCTGGCGACCCGGCTGGTCGAGGCCGGGGCGGCGGGGATCAATATCGAGGACGGCGGCGGCGCGCCGGAGACGCTGGCGGCGAGGATCGCGGCGATCCGGGCGACGGTCGGGCCGGACCTGTTCATCAACGCGCGCTGCGATGTGTGGCTGGGCGGGATCGGGGCGCCGGAGACGCGGGTGGCCGAGGCAACCCGGCGGGGGGCGCTGTATGCGGCCGCGGGGGCGGACGGGCTGTTCACTCCGGGGCTGACGGACCTCGGAGAGATCGCCGCGATGGTGGCGGCGACGCCCCTGCCGCTGAACCTGCTGGCGTTTCCGGGGCTCGCGGATGCGCGGACGCTGGCGGGGCTGGGCGTGCGGCGGCTGAGCGCCGGGTCCGGCATCATCGGCGCGGTCTGGTGCCGGGCGGCGGCGCTGACCGACGGGTTTCTCGCCGACGGGCGGTCGGAGTCGTTGTTGGACGGGGCGATGAGCTGGGGCGAGATCAATGCCCTGATGCCGCCGGCCTAGGCGGGACGCGGGTCGTCCGGTCCGTCGTCCTCGCCGTCGGGCGGGTGGGGCGCGGTCATCAGATCCTCGGCCGCGTCGTTGACCGGCGGGGCCCGGGGGGTCGGATCGGCCGACGGCGGGCCGGAGGCGATGGGCGGGCGGGCGGAACTACGCCGCAGGCCGAGGGTGTCGAGCGCGTCCTCGCCCTCGTGGCCGAAGACGCTGCGGATACGCAGGTCGGTCTGCGGGAAGGGAATCTCGATCCCGGCCGCGTCGAGGGCGTCGGCGATGGCCCAGGTGTAGGCGGCGTACATGGCGGCGGGGCGTTTGACCGCCTCGCGCGTCGGCCAGACCAGAAGTTCGAAATCCAGCCCGCTTTCGCCGAAGCCGACCAGCCAGACCTGACATTTGCGCGTCTCGGTCTCGGGCAGGGTGAAGGGGCTGGTACGCGCCGCCTCCAGCACCGCCTCGCGCACCTCGGACCGTTTGGCGCCATAGGCGACCGAGAAGGGGATGTGGATGCGGCGGGTGTCGCCCTTGAGCGTCCAGTTGACGACCCGGTCCTCGATGAAGCGCGAGTTGGGGACGAGGATGTTGATGTTGTCGTTGTTGCGCAGGCGGGTGGCGCGCGGGCCGATCTCGGCGATGACGCCGCGCACGTCGTCTTCGAGCTCGACATAGTCGCCGACCGAGACCATGCGGTCGAAGATCAGGAACAGGCCGGAGACGAACTCCTTGACTACCCCCTGCAGGCCGAGGCCGACGCCGATGCCGATGGCGCCGGCGAAGACCGCCAGCGAAGACAGGTTGAGCCCGGCCGACGACAGGGCGGCGATGGCGCCGAAGACGATGAGGCCGTAGCTGGCCATCTTCTCCAGCACATACAGGGCGCCGGCGCTATGGCCAGAGCGCTCGCGCAACCGGGCGAGACTGCGGCCGACCACCCGCGACAGGACCCAGGCGACGACGAAGACGACGATGCCGGTGGCCACGCCGCCGAGGGTCACTGGCGCACCGCCCAAGCGGAACAGGGTGTCGGCGCCGAGCGAGGTGAAGTCGATCATGGCAGGGGAGCGCCTGCGGTAAGGTGAAGGTTCCGCACCGCCGCGACCGGGACCGAAAACCGCGAGCCATGATGACCGGTCGGGTGCAGGATGTGCGTCATGACGTCTTCGCCCCCTGCCCTGACCCTGTCGAGTTTGGACAGTCCGATCGGTCCGCTGGCCCTCTCCTGCGACGATGACGGCGTGCTGCGCGGCCTGTCGTTCGGCGACGGCCTGATCAAGGCGATGCGGCGGGAATATCCGGCGGCGGCGATGGTCGACGGCGACGCCCCGGCGGAGGTGACGCGCGCGATGGCCGCCTATTTCGACGGGGATCGCGAGGCGCTGACCCGGACGCCGTGGTCACTGGAGGGGGCGCTCGCCGGGAACGGTTTCCACGCCCGTGTCTGGCGGGCCCTGGCCGACGTGCCGGCGGGGGTGACCATCAGCTATGGCGAGATGGCGCGGCGGGCGGGCGAGCCCGGCGCGGCCCAGGCGGCGGGGGTGGCCCTGAACCGCAATCCGCTGCCGCTGGTGCTGCCCTGCCACCGGGTGGTGGGAGCGGACGGCGCCCTGGTCGGATTCGGCGGCGGGCTTGAGCGCAAGGGCTGGCTCTTGCGTCACGAGGGCGCGTTGTTGCTCTAGGGTTGCCGGGCCCCGCGCAGAGGCGGGTTCCTAGCCGAACAGACCCATCAGCTCGCGCCCCGCCAGTACGCAGAACAGCACGCCGCCCGCGGCCAGCATGCCGTTGGAGAGCCAGTGGCTGCGCCACTCGGCCGGGGTGCGCGAGGAGTTCAGCAGCCAGATCAGGGTCAGGGCGAGGAAGGGCATGAACAGGGCCCCGAGCGCGCCGTAGGCGACGATCAGGCCGAACGGCCGCTCCATGAACAGCAGGGCCATCGGCGGGAAGGTCAGCCACAGCAGATAGCCGCGAAACGCCGGGCTGCCCTCCCCCTTGGCGGACGGCTCGTCGGCGCAGCCGCGCAGATGGGCCCAGAAGTCCGCAAACATCAGACTGACGCCGTGCCAGACGCCGATCAGGGACGAGAAGCTGGCGGCGAAGAAGCCGACGAGGAACATGATCCCGACCGTATCGCCGAACCGTTCGCGCAGCACGGCGTCGAGGTCCAGCAGGCCACGGTCGCCGCTGGAGAGGGCGATGTTCGAGGCGTAGAGCAACTCGGCGCCGACGATCAGCATGGCAATGACGAAGACGCCGGTGACGGCGTAGCCGACGCGGTTGTCCAGCTTCATCACCCGCATCCAGGCCGGGCCGCGCCAGCCTTTTTCACCGATCCAGTAGCCGTAGGCCGCGAGCGTAATGGTGCCGCCGACGCCGCCGATCAGGCCGAGGGTGTAGAAGGCCGAGCCGGACGGCAGGGCCGGGATCAGGCCGCGCGCGAGAGCCGGAAGGTCGGGCGCGACGATCACAGCCAGGCCGATGACGGTGATGAACATCACCGCGACGAGGCCGGTCATCAGCTTTTCGAACACCGGATAGCGATTGAACCAGACGAGGACGAGGCCGACCACGCCGCAGATCATCGCCCAGGTCTTGAGGTCCAGCGCCATGACCGTGCCGTCCAGCAACGCGGCCAGCGGCAGGGCCGAGGCGGTCATGGCCGTGGCCCCGTAGACGAAGCCCCAGAGCACGACATAGACGCCGAAATAGACGCTGGCCCAGTTCAGCCGGCCGCCGAACCAGCCCGGCCCGAGGCTGGACCAGCCGTCGAAGATGGTCCGCCCGGAGGCGAGAGCCCAGCGGCCGACGGCCTCGGCGAGGGAGATCTTCAGCAGCGTCCCGGCCACCGCGGCCCACAGCAGGGCGTAGCCGAACATGGAGCCGGCGATCAGGGTTGCGATCAGATCGCCGGCCCCCACGCCGGTGGCGGCGGCGACGATGCCGGGGCCGATCAGGCGCCAGCGGCTGCCGGGCGCGGGGGTGGTGTCGGTCGTGGCGTCGGTCATGCGGGCATCGGCTCCAGAGGAGGGTGATGGAGCTTAGCCGGGCGTAGCGGGCGACGTCACGCGCGGGCGCACCGAACGCGGAAAAAGGGGGGCGGCGAGCCCCCCTTCGATCGGCTCAGCGGCGGACGTTGACGCGCGCCTCGAGGTCGGCCCAGCGGCGGGTCAGGTCGCGCAGTTCGTCGCGCAGGCGGGCGGCTTCGGTGCGGCTGATCTGGCCGCTGCGCTCGCCGCCGGTGATGCGGGCCTCGATTTCGGCGGCGCGCGGATCGACGCCGTAGCCGCCGTCATAGCCGCCGCCGCTGCTGACACCGACGCGGCGGTCGAGATCGGCGAGGCGGGCGGTCAGGTCCTGCTGTTCGCGTGCGCTGAGGCCGTCGCGCATATAGTCGGACTCCAGACGGATCAGGGCCTGGAAGTCGGACCGCAGACGCGCGCCCTCGCTGCTGGACAGGGCGCGGCTGCGGACGCCGGCGTCGACCCGGGCGTCGAAGGCGGAGCGCTGGTCGATCAGCGGCCGCCAGCCATAGCTCATGTCGCCGCCGGCGCCCTGGTCGCCGACGCGCTGCGACAGGGCGCGGTAGCGCTCGCGCAGATCCTGACGCTCATTGGTGGTCATGCGGCCGTCGGCGGCGTAGCGGGTCTCCAGCTGGACCAGGGCGTCGTAGTCGGCGCGCAGGCGGCCGGCCTCGGTGCGGCTGATCGAGCCGTCGCGGACGCCGGCTTCGATGCGGGCGTCGAGATCGGCGCGCTGCTGGTAGAGCGGACGACGGCCGCGGCTCCAGTCTTCGTCGAGGACGGTGTCCTGCTGGGCGGTCTGGCCGCCGAACAGGGCGCCGAGGATGGCGCCGAAGACGCCGCCGGGCTGCTCCTGCGCCGGGGTCTGGCCATAGGCCTGGTCGGAGCCGTAGGTATTGTCGGGATACAGCGGGCCGACCGTGGCGCGGGCGCCGGTGCAGCTAAGCACGCCGTCCCGGTTGGTGATCCCACCGCGGCAGTCGACGGTGCGGATCGAACTCCAGCGGAAGCCGCCATTGGTCTGGCATTCGGCCGAGATGTAGCCGTTGGCCTGTTGTTCGACATTGCGGCACGACGACGGAATGCCGGTCTGGCCGGACGGATAGCTGCTGTAGGGGGTCTGGGCCTGGACGGCGCCGGCGGTGGCGAGGGCCAGCGCGCCGGCCGCGAGGGCCGAGAGAGTTTGAATGGCGGTCATGGGGGGTGTCTTTCCGTGGGGGTTGCCCTGTGCGGAAAGAACGGCGTTCAGGAAGGAAGGTTGCTGCGCAAGCCGGGGCCCGCGCGGATCGCGACCGCCACGGCGGCGGTCGCGATCATGACGGGGCTGCCGATCAGAAATTGACCCGGATGCCGAACTTGCTGGTCCAGGAGTATTCCTCGTACTGCAGCAGGCGCTCGCGATCGGGCCCGTTCTGATAGGCCGTATAGGTCGCGTCGTTGGCGTTCACGAGCTCGCCGAACAGCTGGACGTTCGGGGTCAGGCGGTATTTGGCGCTGAGATCGACCTGGAAGTGGGGCTTGATGTAGCGGTCCTCCAGACCATCCTCGTCGCCGCCCAGTTCGTCCAGATAGGACGACCGGTAGGCCCCGGCGACGCGCAGGCTGAGCGGTCCCTTTTCGTAGCCGAGAACCGCGTTGAAGGTATGCTCTGCCGAGGCCGGCAAGGGCACCGAACGGTCCTGCACGTCGCCTTCGGCGTCCGTATAGGTATAGTTGAAGTTCACCAGAATGCCGTCGAGCGGCGCCGGCAGGAAGCTGAGCGCCTGACCATAGGCCAGTTCGACGCCGAAGACGGTGGCGGTGTCGCCGTTGATCGGGATCACCGCCTCGTCGAAGGCGATGCCGTTGAACTCGCCGTCCTCGAACACCGCGTCGATGATGAAGTCGTCGATCGTTTTGTAGAAGACGCCGCCCTGGATGACGGCTTCCGGGGCGAAATAGTATTCCAGCGTCGCGTCGAAATTCCACGCCTTGTAGGGATCGAGGTCCGGATTGCCGAACTCGCCCTCGCGCTCGTTCTCGTCATTCTCCTCGATCAGGAAACGGGGCGCCTGGCGACCGAAGGTCGGACGGATGATCGAACGGAAGGCGCCGAAGCGGCTGATCAGGTTCTCGCCCAGCTCATAGCGGACCGCCACGCTGGGCATCCAGTCGGTGTATTCCCGGTCGAATGAGACGGGGGTGATGAACAGGGTGTCCTCGTCGAGGATCACGCCGTCGACCTCGGCCCCTTCCTCGACCAGCTCGACCCGGCTGCCGTTCAGCGTGCTCTGCGTCTGCTCGACGCGGACGCCGCCCACGACGCGCAGGGCGCCCGACTCGAACTTCGCCTGGCCGTAGCCGGCGTAGATGTCTTCCTCCGCCGTGTAGCTCTCGGCGACCGAGGCGAAGGTGCTGTCGAGATCGTCGCGCTCGAAGTCGGCGAAGCCGCCCGAGAGGAAGTCGCGCACCGCATTCAGGCCCGGGACGGGATCGATGACCGCCAGGTCGTAGGTCTGCTCGCCCAGCACGTCGGCAAGGGTGAAGTCGCCGTCGTAGCCGTCGTAGATGTCGTAGGAAATCAGGTTCTGCTTGTCGCGCTGGCGGGCCTTGGCGCCGAACTTCAGCTCCAGGCTGCCCGAGGCGAGTTGCAGGTCGTAGGCGGCGTCGAACCGGGCCGCGAACTCCTCGTCGACGGCGTCCTCGCGCGCCGTGACTTCGAGGGCGTTGAAGCCGTACTCCGTCGGGTCGACGAAGGCGGCCTGGCCGAAGTCGATGGTGTAGGCGGGCCGCCGCAGGTCGGAATAGTCGATGGTGACGCCCAAGTCGCCGGCGTCCTCGAACTCCCGTTCGAACTCGATCGGGTCGGAGGAATTGTTCTCCTGCTGCTCCGCTTGCGAATACGCCAGGTCATAGGTGAAGCGCCAGGCGCCCATGTCGGTCCGGCCGCCGGCCGAGATCGTGCGCACCGACTGGATTTCGCGGCGATCCTTGAGATCGCGCACCACCTGGATGGCCTCGTCGCCCGAGTCGAAGGTGGCGCTGTCGCCGGTGACCGAGGTCGGTTCGTCGAAGCCGAAGATCAGCCGGGTGCGCAGCTCGCTATCGTCGAACTTCGAGTAGAGGCCGCGCAGATACAGCTGGGTCATGTCGTTGGGACGGAAGTCGAACGAGACGGTGCCGCCGTAGCGTTTCCGCGTCACGTCATAGTCGCGGTATTCCACGTCCTCGGCGTAGACGCCGCCATCGTCGGTCTCGCTCCAGCCGTCCATCTCGATGTTGTCGGTGGCGAATTCGCGGTCGTAATAGCTGCCGCCGAGTGCGAAGCCGAACCGGTCGTTGACCTTGTAGACGACGTCGAAGGCGCCCTTGGGCGAGGTGATCTCGTTGCGGTCGTTGTACGAGCCTTCCAGCGTCGCCGTGTAGAGGTTGCGGCGACGGTCCAGCGAGCTGGTGGTGGTGATGTCGATCGAGGCGCCGATGGTGTCGGCGTCCATCTCGGGGATCAGGGTCTTGTTGATCTCGATCGATTCGATCAGCTCGGACGGGATGACGTCGAGGGCCACGGCGCGGTCGTCGCCGCCGGTCGCCAGCACGCGGTTGCCGTTGATCGAGGAGGAGTTCAGCTGCGGGTCGAGGCCGCGCACCGAGACGAAACGGCCTTCGCCCTGGTCGTTCAGGACGTTGACGCCGGGCGCGCGGCGCAGGGCCTCGGCGACGTTCTGGTCCGGGAACTGGCCGATGGCGTCGCGGGTCAGGACGGTCTGGACGCCGTCGGCGGCGCGCTGGCGCGAGATCGAGCTAAGGAAGTTGGCGCGCTGACCGACGACGAGGACGTCGTCGACCGTGTCCGCGCCGCTCGCGCTCTCGATGGGGGTAAGGACGAAGTCGACGCTGAGGACGCCGGTCTCCGGCACGACGACCTGGCGGATCTCTTCACGCGCGCCGGCGAAACGGGCCCGCAGGGTGTAGGTCCCGGGCGCCACATTGCCGAAGCGGAAGGTCCCGTCCTGACCGACGGTCGCGGTTTGACCCAGCTCGACCACGGTGACCTCCGCACCCTGAAGGCCACGCGCGCCGGAGGCGTCGGACACCGTCCCGACCACGGGTCCGGCCCAGGCCGGAGAGGCCACGGCGAAAACCAGCGGAGCCAGGGCGGCTCCGACAAACAAAGACAGTTTCATGTTTCTAGCCCCCAGGGTCCAGCCGCGGGTTGACCCACGTCGGAGATCATGTTGTCGGGGGCATAAATCCGCACGGGAGAGGGAACCAGTGATGTTTCAGCGACGCAAATATTGCGCATTTTTGACGGTCGCCGGTTTATCCGTGCTCGGAGCATGTGCGGCCGTCGAGGACAGGGGTCCGCAGGGAGTCCTCGCGCTGGGCGATCCGGCAAAGCCGGTGACGGCCGCCGTCGAGACCGTGGTGACCACCGATCCGGAGGTCGACGCCGACGACCCCGCCCTGTGGGCCGATCCGGCCAATCCGGCGCGCGCCGTGATGTTCGGGACGGACAAGTCCGACGGCCTGTATGTGTTCAACCTGGATGGCGGCGTTCGCCAGTTCCTGCCGTCCGGCCCGGTCAACAATGTCGATCTGAGGAACGGCTTCCCCGTCGGCGGGGCCACCCGGACCCTGGTGGCGGCCAGCAACGACCAGCCGGGCGGCAATGGCGTCAACATCTATCTGTTCGACCCGGCCACCCTGACCACCACCGACTACGGCTTCATCGCCACGCCTTACGAACCCTATGGCTTCTGCGTCGGAAAGCGGGGCGAGACCTTCTATCTGGTCGTCACGACCAAGGCCGGCACGGTGCATCAGATGACCGTCGCCGCCGGCCCGGACGGCCCCGTCGTCGGCGAGCCGCGGGTGCTGACGCTGGGCAGCCAGCTCGAAGGATGCGTCGTCAACGACCGGGCGGACACCCTGTATGTCGGCGAGGAGGACGTCGGCGTCTGGCGCTTCGATTTCGATCCGGCCGGGTCGGCCGCGCCGACGTCGATCGCGCGCGTCAACCTGAACCGGATCAAGGACGACGTCGAGGGCCTGACCATCATGCGTGACGGCGGGACCGAGTATCTGATCGTGTCCAGCCAGGGCGACAGCACCTATCCGGTGTACCGGATCGAGGGGAACGACCACGTCTATCTGGGCCGTTTCACCATCGTCGACGGGGATGTCATCGACGGGGTGACCGCGACCGACGGGCTGGACGCCTTCTCCGGACCGATCGGCCCATTCCCCCGGGGCGCGATGGCCTTCCACGACGACGACGACACGCCGAACCCCGGGCAACAGAACTACAAGATCGTCGACTGGCGCGAGATCCGCACAGCCCTCGGCCTGCAGGACTGACCGCTCTGGTTGGACCCAGCCGCACCGGCTAGAGCCGGGTGATGACCGACCTGCCCGTGACCGAGATCCTGATGCTGCTCGCCGCCCTCGTCGCGGCGGGCCTGGCCGGCGGGGTCGTGGCCGGGCTGTTCGGGGTCGGCGGCGGCACGGTGATCGTGCCGGCGGTGTTCTACGCCTTCGAGGTGTTGGGCGTCGGCGGCGAAGGGAATCTGCATACGGCGATCGGCACCTCGCTGCTGACCATCGTCGCCACCTCGTGGCGGTCCCTGGCGGCGCATCGGGCGCACGGGGCGGTGGACGAGGAGGTGCTGAAGAGCTGGACGCCGTGGGTCGCCTTCGGCGCCCTGGTCGGTTCGGGTGTGGCGGGCGTGACCTCGATGGAGGGGCTGGCCATCGTCTATGGCGTCTGTCTGGCGGTCGTGGCGGCGCAGCTGGGGCTGATGCCCGAACGGTTCACGCTGCGGCCCGATCTGCCGACGAGCTGGGGACGGCGTGGGTTCGGGACGCTGATCGGCGGGCTGTCGGCGATGATGGGAATCGGCGGCGGCAGTTTCGGCGGCATGCTGATGACCCTGTGCGGGCGGCCGATCCACCAGGCGGTGGCGACGGCCTCGGGCTTTGGCGTGGCCATCGGCCTGGCGGCGACGCTGGGATTCGTCGTGTTCGGCTGGGACGCTGGCGGACGGCCGCCGTTGTCGCTGGGCTATGTCAACGTCCCCGGCGCGGTGGTGATGGCGGTGCTGACCACGGCGGTGGCGCCGTGGGGCGCGAAGCTGGCGCATTCGCTGGACCGGCGGGTGCTGCGGAAGGCGTTCGCCCTGTATCTGCTGGCGACGGCGGTGGTGGTGATGGTCAAGGCTGTTTGAGGCAGCAGGCAGCAGGCAGCAGGCAGCAGGGTGGGAAGCATCGCCTGAGGCGGACGTCGAGCCGGAGAGTCGTTTTTCTTTCTGCTGCCTGCTGCCTGCTGCCTGAACCCTCAGGGGCGGAGCGTCAGTTCCGCCGGCGTGGCGCTGAACGAGGACAGGCGCCCGAGATAGCTCATGCCGAGCAGGGAGTGCGGCAGGCCGGCCTCGACGACGAGGGCCTCGACCCGTTCGACGCGGGCGCCGGCGACAGCGACGGCCTGGAGCTGGACCGGGGCGGCGCGGACCGGGCCAGAGGCGGTGATCACCGTGCCCGAGAAATCGGCCGGCGCGAGCCTGAGGCCGAGGCGGGCGGCGTCATCGCGGGTCAGGGCCACGACGCTGGCCCCCGTGTCGACCATGACGCGAACCGCATGGCCCTCGATCAGGGCGTCGGCCCAGTAGTGACCGTCGGCGGCCTTGACCACCTGGGCGGGCGCGCCGGTCGCGGGCGTGGAGACGGCGGGCACAGCCGCCTGGGCCTGACCGCGCAGTCCGGCCTGGTCCATCCACCAGGCGGTGGTCAGGGCCGAGGCGACGGCGACGGCCATGACGACCGCGGAGGAGGGATCGAACCGCATGGCCGATGTCTCGCATGGCGGCGGTTGGGATGCGGTGAAGAGGGATGGTTGGCGGGGGGTTAAGGGCGGCGGAGTGGTTAGTGGTTAGTGGCTAGTGGCTGGTGGCTAGTGGCTGGCCAACGCCGGAGCGACGGCACGGCCTGCGTCGCCCCTCCGCCGACAGATGCTGCAACCACTAATCACTAACCACTAGCCACTAGCCACCCGCCGCCGTCGCCCGCCCCGGCAGCGCCGCCATGATCGCCGCCCGCTCCGCATCGGTGAAACGGCTCCAGCCGCCGATCTCGGACAGGGTGCGCCAGCAGCCAAGGCAGAGGCCGGAAGCGCCGTCCACGATGCAGACCTGCACGCAGGGCGTGGCGATCGGGCGGGGCGGCCGGGCGTTCTCGGGGACTTTAGATGACATGGATGCGAAATATGGTCCGATATCGGAGTAAAAAGGCTTGCGCGTCTGACCGACCCCGGTTACCTTGATTGTGACGCGAAACGACTGGACGGGTGAAATTCCCTGCAAGCACGCCGTGTCTCTTTTCCTCGCCCGGCGAAAGGAGACATCGAGGATGAACGACGAGAACCGCAAACTCCAGCACACCATGATGTCCTTCGCCCTGTGGGGCGGGATGCTGGTGAACAACCGGGGCGCCAACCGGAGCGGCGACCGCGTGGTCAGCCACCCCTCCAACTTCGTCCCGTACAAGATCGACCGCGCGGGTCGCTAGGACACGCCGTATGACAACACCCCGGCCGGAAGGCCGGGGTGTTGCGTTTTCGGCCTCCGCAATTGACCGGATTTGTGCCCCGGGATCGAATGCGGCACGGTCGGACCATGACCCTGCTCCATATAGAACGCCGCGGCGCCATCGAGATCTGGACCCTGGATCGGGCCGAGCGGCTGAACGCCCTGCCCGATCTCGAGGACGGCGAGGCCTTCGCCCGGGCCTGCGCCGCCGTGAACGCGGATCACGCCGTGCGCTGCGTGATCATCACCGGCGCGGGTCGGGCCTTCTCGGCCGGCGGCGACCTCAGGGCGATGCGCGACCGGCGCGATCTGTTCGAGGGGTCGGGGGCGCAGATTCGCGACCGCTATCGCCGCGTGGTGCACCGGATCGTGCGCTCGCTGTACGGGCTGGAGGCGCCGCTGATCGCGGCGGTCAACGGGGCGGCCATGGGGCTGGGCTGCGACATCGCCGGCCTGGCCGACATCCGCATCGCCTCGGGCACGGCCACGTTCGGCGTGCCGTTCCTTAAGCTGGGCATATTGCCGGGCGACGGCGGGGCCTGGCTGCTGCCGCGCAACGTCGGCTATGCCCGGGCGGCGGAGATGCTGTTCACCGGCGACTCCATCGACGCCGCGACGGCGGAGCGCTGGGGTCTGGTCAACCATGTCGTCGCCCACGAAGCGCTGATGAGCGAGGCCTTCGCCATGGCCGACCGGGTCGCGGCCCACGCGCCGCAGGCGCTGCGCATGGCCAAGACCCTGCTGCGCCAGGGCCGCGACATGAATTTCGACCAGATGCTGGAGATGACCGCCGCCATGCAGGCGTTGGCGCATCTGACCGAGGACCACGCCGAGGGCGTGGCGGCGGTGCTGGAGAAGCGGCCGGCGAACTTCACCGGCCGCTGATCGTCAGGCCGCGGGCGGGGCCTGCATGGCCCGGCTGGCGGGCACGCCGGCGGCGGCGGCTCGCGGGGCGCCGGCGCGCTCGCCCGGTTTCATGAACTTGACCAGCACCCGCTGACCGATCAGCAGCGGCGCGTCATCGGCCGAGACGACGACCTCGACGACGCGTTCGTCGGTGCGTTGCGACGGGTCCTCGGAGGCCAGCTTGCGGGCGCCGAACAGCGGGGCCCGGCGCAGGACGCGGCCGACGTAGACCTTGGACTGGTCGACCTCGGAGATCAGTTCGACCTCCTGGCCGTCGGTCACATTGGGGATGTCGGCCTCGACGATCTCGGCCCGCACGATGCGCTGGGTGTTCGGCTCGAGGTCGAACATGTTGGACACGTTCAGCGTCGAGGCGCCGGCGCCGGGGTTGGCGTAGCGGCGCACGATGCGGCCATCCATCGGGGCGCGGATCACCGTCAGTTCGAGATTGTAGGCGGCCTCGTTGAGGCGGGCGCGGGCGGTCTGGATCGACGCCTGCTGCGACGCCAGCCGGGCCTCGGCGGCGGCGATCTGGTCGCGGGCCTCGTCCATGCGCGCTGCGGCCACGAAATTGGTGTCGACGAGCCGGGCGAGGCGGTCGTGCTCGCGCCGGGCGGTGCTGATGTCGACCTGGATCGCGCGCAGCTGGCTTTCGGCCTGGGCGACCTCGGCCTGGGCGCGGGCGAGGGCGAGACGCGGTTCGTCGTCTTCCTGACGGGCGAGGATCTGGCCGGTCGTCACGCGTTCGCCCTCCTGGACATAGACGGCCTTGACCACGCCGCCGCGGCGCGCGGCGACCTGGATGATGCCCCCCTCGACGTCGGCCTTGCCGTTGGCGATGGCCGCATAGGGACTGTCGATCTTCTCGGCCGCGGCCTTCTCGGTCTCGGCCTTCTTGGCGGCCGCGCCCTGTTGCATGGCCATGAAACCGAAAACGGCGAGCACGACCAGCACGAGGCCGATCCAGAGCCACTTGTTCTTGAGGAAGCGGGGCATTTTCGAAGGTCCTTGAGGAACGGGCTAATGCGAGCCGAGGGTGGCGTTGGGATCGGGCGTGCGGCGCTGGTCGTCGAGAATGCGGCCGTCCTCGATGTGGATGACCCGGTCGGCCCAGGCCTCGAGGCGCGGGTCGTGGGTCACGCAGATGACGGCGGCGCCGTGTTCGGTGGCGGCCCGGCGCAAAAGGCGGATGACCACCTGGCCGTTCTCGCCGTCGAGCGCCGAGGTGGGTT
>JAXHTU010000049.1:0-20863 GCA_034189955.1 Pseudomonadota bacterium
GCGAAGCGGTGGAGGGGGCGACTCCGTCCTCAGGCAACTACACCTTCAAACTCCCGGACGTCGGCGAAGGCACCGCCGAGGCCGAACTGGTCGGCTGGCACATCGCGGTCGGCGATGTGGTCGCCGAGGACCAGATCGTCGCCGACATCATGACCGACAAGGCCACGGTCGAACTGACCTCGCCCGTCGCCGGAACCGTCGTCGCCCTGCACGGCGAAGCGGGCCAGCAACTCGCTGTCGGCGGGCCGCTGGTCAGCTTCCAGGTCGAAGGCAAGGGCAATCAGGGCTCCGCGCCCGCACCGGCCCCCTCCACCGCGCAAGCGCGGTCCCCCTCCCCCGATGGGGGAGGAATGGCCCCGCCGGCGGCGGCTCCTCATTCTCCCCCCACAGGGGGGAGTACCCGCGAAGCGGGGGAGGGGGGCAAGGCCCGCACGCTCTCCGCCCGCGACCAGCGCCCGCTCGCCTCTCCCGCCGTCCGCAACCGCGCCCGCGACCTCGGGATCGAGCTCCAGTTCGTCCCCGGGTCCGGCCCGGCCGGCCGTATCGAGCACGGCGACCTCGACGCATACGTCGCGTCCGGCGGCCAGACACCGTCCGCCCCCGGATCATCCGCCGGCTCCACCTACGCCCGCGCCGAGGGAACCACCGAAACCCGTATCATCGGCCTGCGCCGCAAGATCGCGGAGAAGATGGCCGAGAGCGTCCGCCGCATCCCCCACATCACCTATGTCGAGGAGATCGACGTCACGGCGCTGGAGGAGCTTCGCGCCCACCTCAACGCCAACCGCAAGGCCGACCAGCCCAAGCTCAACGTCCTGCCGTTCATCGCCCGCGCCATGGTCGTCGCCCTGCGCGACCAGCCGACCATCAACTCCCACTACGACGACGAGGGCGGCGTCCTGACCACCCACGCCGCCGTCCACCTCGGCATCGCCGCCCAGACGCCGAACGGCCTGATGGTCCCCGTCGTCCGCCACGCCGAGGCGCGCGATCCCTACGACACGGCGACCGAGATCGCCCGCGTCTCCAGCGCCGCCAAGTCCGGCAAGGCGACCCGCGACGAGCTCAGCGGCTCGACCATCACCATCACCTCGCTGGGCACCCTGGGCGGGGTGGTCCACACCCCGATCATCAACCACCCCGAGGTCGCCATCGTCGGCCCCAACAAGATCGCCGAGCGGGTCGTGGTCAGGGACGGCCAGATGGTCGTGCGCAAGATGATGAACCTGTCCTCCAGCTTCGATCACCGCATCGTCGACGGCCACGACGCGGCGGTGTTCGTGCAACGCATCAAGGGGCTGCTGGAACACCCCGCGACCTTGTGGATGGGGTGAGGCGGTGAAGGCGCTTCTTTCAGGGATGGCCGCCGCCATTCTGCTGACGACCGCGGCGCCGGCCCTGGCCTGCGTGCCCCCGCCGCCGCCGCATTGGCCAGGCCTGATGGACAACGACGCCGTGTCGATCTTTCTTGGCAGGGTCGATCGCGTCGAGCCGCTGGCGGACGAAACGTTCGGCGCCGCCACCGTGTCGCGCGCCCGCGCCCACATAGCGCTGGTGGAGGTGATCCAGGGGGCGCCGACGGAGTCCACCGCCCAGGTCGAAGGCGCCACCAATATCCGCTTCGGCCTCGAGGGCGGGTCCGCGCCCGTCTGCCTTGACTATCTCTCGTTTGACGAGGGCGACCTCGCGCTTGTCATCAGCGGGCCGTATCCCGGCCAGCGGCAGGTCATAGACGCCGCCCTGGCCGCTCACGTTCCGCAACTGACGCCCATCATCGAGAAGCACCGTTGACCCAGACCCTCACCACCAAAGTCCTGATCATCGGCGCCGGCACCGGCGGCTATGTCGCGGGCATCCGTTGCGGCCAGCTGGGCCTCGACACCATTCTGGTCGACGGCGGCGACGGCCTCGGCGGCACCTGCCTCAACGTCGGCTGCATCCCGTCCAAGGCCATCATCCACGCCGCCTCGAAATTCGAGACCGTGGCCAAGGCCGCCGACGGCGGCACGCTCGGCATCACGGCCAGCAAGCCCGCCATCGACCTGGCCCAGACCGTGGCGTGGAAGGACGGCATCGTCCGCAAGCTGAACGCCGGCGTCGCGGGTCTGCTGAAGAAGGCGAAGGTCAGGGTCATCAACGGCTGGGCGACCTTCTCCGACGCCAAGACCTGCACGGTGAAGACCGCCGAGGGCGAGATCGTCATCAGCGCCGAGCATGTCATCCTCGCCACCGGCTCCGAACCGGTCGAACTGCCGTTCCTGCCGTTCGGCGGGGACGTCATCTCCTCGACCGGGGCCCTGTCGCTGGACACCGTCCCCGGCAAGCTGGTCGTCGTCGGCGGCGGCTATATCGGGCTGGAGCTCGGCATCGCCTTCCGCAAGCTGGGGGCCGAGGTCGCCATCGTCGAAATGGCCGACCGCCTGCTGCCGCTGTACGACAAGGCCCTGACCGATCCGGTCAAGAAATGGCTGGAGACGCACGGCGTCGAACTCCACCTCGGGGCGAAAGCCGGGTCGTTCGAGAAGGGCCAGCTCAACGTCACCACGAAGGACGGCCAGGCCCTCAGGCTCAAGGCCGACAAGGTGCTCGTCACCGTCGGCCGCAAGCCGCGCACCCAAGGTTGGGGCCTCGAGAACATGGGCGTGGCCATGGCCGGGCCGTTCGTGAAAATCGACGACCGCTGCGCCACCAGCATGAAGAACGTCTGGGCCGTCGGCGACCTGACCGGCGAACCGATGCTGGCCCACAAGGGCAGCGCCCAGGGCGAGATCGTCGCCGAGATCATCGCCGGCCATGACCGCCGCTTCGACCCCGTCACCATCGCCGCGGTCTGCTTCACCGAGCCCGAGATCGTCTCCGCCGGCCTCGGCCCGCAGGACGTCGAGGGTCGCGACGACGTCATCACCGCCGTCTTTCCGCTGATGGCCATCGGCCGGGCCCTGGCGCTCGAGGCCGGCGACGACGGCGGCTTCGTCCGCGTTCTGGCCTCGAAGACCGACCATCGCCTGCTGGGCGTCCAGGCCGTCGGCCAGCACGTCTCGGAACTCAGCAACAGCTTCGCCCAGATGCTGGAGATGGGCGCGGTGCTGGAAGACGTCGCCGGAACCATCCATGTCCACCCCACCATGGGCGAAGCCTTCCACGAGGCGTCGCTGCGGGCCCTGGGGCATGCGATCCATATTTGAGGGGTCAGGCAGCAGGCAGCAGGCAGCAGATCGAGCGAGCTTGCCCCCCCCGCTGGATCGCCAAGCTGCCTGCCGCCTGCTGCCTAATTCGTCCAACCGTCACAAAGCTCTGGTCTAACCCCCTGAACCTTCGGAGACCGATCATGACCCGCACGCTTCTCGCCGCCGCCTCGGCCCTCGCCCTGCTCGCCCTCGGCGCCTGTGGCGAAAATTCGGGCGGCGCCCAGGGCGAGCGCGCCGGGGTCTGGGCCGCCGGCTCCTCGACCGTCTTCCCCTTCACCACCCGCGTCGCCGAGAACTACGCCCGCATGGCCGGCGGGGCCGCGCCGCGCGTCGAATCGCTGGGCACCGGCGGCGGCATCCAGGCCTTCTGCCAGGGCGTCGGCTCCAACACCCCCGACATCGCCAACGCCTCGCGCCGGATGAAGAAGTCCGAGTTCGAGATGTGTCAGGCCAACGGCGTCACCGACATCGTCGAACTGAAGATCGGCTATGACGGCCTGGTCATCGCCACGGCCCTGAACGCGCCCGACTACGGCTTCGCCGGCGACGACCTCTATCTCGCCCTGGCCAAGCAGGTGCCGGGCCCGAACGGGACCTTCGTCGCCAATCCGCACACCACCTGGAACCAGGTCAATCCGGGCCTGCCGGCGACCCGCATCATGGTCTACGGCCCGCCGCCGACCTCGGGCACGCGCGACTCCTGGATCGAACTGGGGATGGCCCCCTCGGCCAAGGCCATTCCGCAACTCGCCGCCCTGGCGGAAAGCGATCCCGACCGCTTCGAGGCCATCGCCCACACGCTGCGCGAGGACGGCGGCTGGATCGACTCGGGCGAGAACGACAACGCCATCGTCCAGACCCTGACCCGCACGCCCGGCTCGACCGGCGTCTTCGGCTACTCCTTCCTCGAGCAGAACTCCGACTCGGTGAAGGCGCACAGCGTCAACGGCGTCATGCCGACGTCGGAGACGATCGCCTCGGGCGAATATCCGATCTCCCGCTCGATGTTCATCTACGTCAAGAAGGCCCACATCGGCGTCGTCCCGGGCGTGAAGGAGTTCGTCATGGAATATATGTCGGACGCCTCGGCCGGCCGCGGCGGCTATCTGCAGGACCGCGGCCTGGTGCCGCTGCCCGCCGACGAACTGGCCGCCCAGCGGGCCATCGCCACGGCGATGACGCCGATGACGTCGCCGGAATAGTCGTCAGGAGAGATCAGGGCTGAGGGATGAGGGATGAGGGGAGCCGCAGCTTCCCCGTCCTCATCCCTAATCCCTAATCCCTCATCCGTCGCCTAAGCCGCCACCTTCTTCCGCAGCCGGGCGATGCGCCGCAGCCGGCGCCAGAAGCGGCCGCGCTCGGGCTCGGGATAGGGCTGCAGGTTCTCGACGAACTGCTCGGCCGAGGCGCGCCAGCTGAATTTCTCGGCATAGGCCCGCACCGCCGCCCGGTCGCATTTCAGCGCCTCGAGACAGGCGACGCGCAGATCCTTGTCGATGGCCCCGGCGTTGGAGTTCGGAATGATGTCGATCGGCCCGTGCGCCGGATAGGCCGCCACCGGCGTGCCGGTGGCCATGGCCTCGAGGATCACCAGGCCGAAGGTGTCGGTCCAGCTGGGGAAGACGAAGACGTCCGCGTCGCGGAAACACCGCGCCAGCTCCTCGCCGAACCGGGCCCCGAGGAATTTCGCCTCCGGATATTTCTCCTGCAGCTCGGCCCGCGCCGGCCCGTCGCCGACCACGATCTTGGTGCCCGGCAGGTCGGTCTTGAGGAAGGATTCGATGTTCTTCTCGACCGCAACCCGGCCGACGTTGAGCCAGAACGGCCGCGGCCAGTCCGCCCCGCCCATCTCCTCGTAGATCCGCGGCAGGTCCGGATTGAACTGGATGGTGTCGACCCCGCGCGACCACGGCGAGACGTTGCGGAAGCCGTGCGCCAGAAGCTCGTCGCGCAGCGTCGGCGTGGCCACCATCAGCCGGCCCGACGGCTTGTGGAACCACTTCATATAGGCGTAGCCGACCTGCACCGGAATCGGGAACCGGGCCGAGACATATTCCGGGAATTTGGTGTGGTAGCTGGTCGTGAACGGCAGTTTCCATTCGACGCAGATGCGCCGCGTGGCGATGCCGATCGGCCCCTCGGTGGCGATGTGCACCGCCTCGGGCTCGAAGGCGCGCAGCCGCTCGCGGATCTCCTCCTCGGCCCCCAGCGCCAGCCGGATCTCGGGATAGGTGGGGCAGGGGATGGTCTTGAACTGGCTGGGTTCGATCACCTCGACCTCATGGCCCATGGCGCGGCATTCCGCGATGGTCCGGGTCAGGGTGCGGACGACGCCGTTGACCTGGGGCTCCCAGGCGTCGGTGGCCAGTACGATGCGCATGTGGGCCGGGTGGCTCCGCCGTTGATCGGGCAAAACCTCTAGCGCCTCGCGCGGCGGTTGGCGAGACATCGGGACGCGGCACGAGCGCTCTCCCTTTCCCGAAAGGAAAGGTGTAGGGGGCCGATCATGACCACGATCGTTTCATCCGCCCCGGTGCTTTCGCAGGACTGGGACACCCTCGACCACGGCAAATTCGCCGACGAGACCGCCGCCGTGCGCGCCCTCATGGCGCGCGTCCCGCTGACCCCCGAGGGCCGCGAGACGGTGGTGGCCGAGGCCATCGACCTGGTCGAGCGGGCGCGGCGCAGCAACCAGCGCCAGGGCGTGGTCGAGAGCTTCCTGCAGGAGTTCAGCCTCGGCACCCGCGAGGGCCTGGCCCTGATGTGCATGGCCGAGGCCCTGCTGCGCATTCCCGACGAGGACACCCGCGACAGGCTGATCGCCGAAAAGATCGGTTCGGCCGACTGGGCCAAACATCTCGGCCAGTCCGACAGCCTGTTCGTCAACGCCTCGACCTGGGGGCTGATGCTGACCGGCAAGCTGGTCGACGTCGACGAGGACGCCAAGCGCGACCTGCCCGGCTTCCTGCGCCGCGTCGCCGGCCGGGTCGGCGAGCCGGTCATCCGCCAGGCCGTCGCCGCCGCCGTGCGCATGATGGGCGAGCAGTTCGTCGTCGGCCGCACCATCGGCGGCGCCCTGAAACGCTCCGCCCGCGAGGGCTGGCTGTGCAGTTTCGACATGCTGGGCGAGGGCGCCCGCACCGTCGCCGACGCCGAACGCTATGAAGTCGTCTACGCCGAGGCCATCGAGGCCGTCGGCAAGATCCGCCGCGACTCGCCGGAGATGCGCGGTCCCCAGACCGGCCACGGCGTCTCGGTCAAGCTGTCGGCCCTGTCGCCCCGCTATGAGGCGACCCATGAGCCGCGCGTCTGGGACGAGCTGTATCCGCGGGTCAAACGCCTCGCCCTGATCGCCGCGAAATACGACATCAATTTCTGCATGGACGCGGAGGAGGCCGACCGCCTCGCCCTGTCGCTGAAACTGCTCGACTGCCTCGCCCACGATCCGGAACTGGGCGAGTGGAAGGGCCTCGGCCTCGCCGTCCAGGCCTATCAGAAGCGCGCCCCCGAGGTCATCGCCCGCGTCGCCGCCCTCGCCGAGGCCTCCGGCCGCCGCATCATGGTGCGGCTGGTCAAGGGCGCCTATTGGGACACCGAGATCAAGCGCGCCCAGATCATGGGCCGGCCCGACTATCCGGTCTTCACCACCAAGGTCGCGACCGACGTCAACTATCTGGTCTGCGCCAGGGCCATGATCGACGCGGCGCCGCATCTGTACGGCCAGTTCGCCACCCACAACGCCGTCTCCCTCGCCGCCGTGCACCGGCTGGCGAAGGAGGCCGGGGTGGCCATCGAGTTCCAGCGCCTGCACGGCATGGGCGAGCCGCTCTACGACGCCGCCGAGGCCGCCTGGTCCGACGAGACGCTGACCATTCGCGCCTACGCCCCGGTCGGCGGGCACGAGGAGCTGCTGCCCTATCTCGTCCGCCGCCTGCTCGAGAACGGCGCCAACTCCTCCTTCGTCCACGCCCTGCTGGACGAGCGCGTCCCCGCCTCGACCGTCGCCTTCGATCCCGTCGCCGCCCTTGAAAGCCAGCCCGGCCCCCACCCCAAGATTCCGGTCCCCCAGCATATGTACGGCAACCGCCTCAACTCCCTCGGCCGCGACTACAGCCAGCTCGAGCAGCGCGAGCGCCACGCCCTCGCCCTCGATCTGATCGACCGCGAAAAGCTCAACTCCGGCCCGATCGTCAGCGGCGTCCTGCGCGCCGGTCAGAACCCGACCGACGTGACCAGCCCCTCCGACCGCGACGACGTGCTCGGCTATGTCTCCGAGGCGACCGAGTCCGAGATCCACCAGGCCGTCGAGATCGGCGCCCGGGCCCATTTCGTCTGGGACGAGGCCGGCGGCGCCGCCCGCGCCATCGTCCTGCGCAACATGGCCGACGCCCTTGAGGCCGACATGGACCGCTTCGTCGCCCTGCTGGCCCGCGAGGCCGGCAAGACCCTCAACGACGGCGTCGCCGAGGTGCGCGAGGCGGCCGACTTCTGCCGCTACTACGCCATGCTGGCCGAACGCGATTTCGGCGGCCCCGAGACCCTGACCGGCCCGGTCGGCGAGACCAACCAGCTGGTCCTGCACGGCCGCGGCGTCTTCGCCTGCATCAGCCCGTGGAATTTCCCGCTGGCCATCTTCACCGGCCAGATCGCCGCCGCCCTCGCCGCCGGCAACGCCGTGCTGGCCAAGCCGGCCGAACAGACCCCGCTGGTCGCCGCCGAGGCGGTGCGCCTGTTCCACAAGGCCGGGCTCAAGCCCGATCTGCTGGCCCTCGTGCCCGGCCGCGGCGAGACCGTCGGCGCCGCCCTGGTCTCGCACCCGGGCATCGACGGCGTCGCCTTCACCGGCGGCACCGACACCGCCCGCGCCATCAACACCGCCATCGCCAGGCGGGAAGGGGCCATCATCCCCTTCATCGCCGAGACCGGCGGCCTCAACGCCATGTTCGTCGACACCACCGCCCTGCGCGAACAGGTGCTGGACGACGTCGTCCTGTCGGCCTTCGGCAGCGCCGGCCAGCGCTGCTCGGCCCTGCGCATCCTCTATGTGCCGAAAGACTCGGCCGAGGGCCTGATCGAGGGGCTCAAGGGAGCCCTCGCCGTCCAGGTCGTCGGCGACCCCGCCGATCCGGCCACCGACATCGGCCCGGTCATCGACGCCGAGTCGCGCCAGACGCTGGAGGCTCACCTCGCCCGGCTGGAAAAGGAGGCGAAGATCCTCGCCCGCGCCGAACTGTCGCCCAGCGCCAACGCCGGCGCCGGCCCGGGCGACTATTTCGCCCCGACCCTGGCCGAGATCCCGACCCCCGACTTCCTCGAACGGGAGGTCTTCGGCCCGATCCTGCACATCTACCGCTACGACCCGAAGGACCTGGCCTCGGTCGCTGGCAAGCTGGCCGCGCGCGGCTACGGCCTGACGCTGGGCGTGCACAGCCGCATCGAGGCCTTCGCCGCCCGGGTCGTCCGCCTCGTGCCGGCCGGCAATGTCTATATCAACCGCTCGATCACCGGCGCGGTGGTCGGCGTCCAGCCGTTCGGCGGCGAGGGCCTCAGCGGCACCGGCCCCAAGGCCGGCGGCCCCAACAGCCTGATCCGCTACGCCTCCGAAAAAGCCATCAGCAACAACATCGCCGCCCAGGGCGGCGACCCGGCGCTGCTGAATCTGTAGGGCGGGGCAGACATCCGGATTGGTGGGGAGGCGGCCAATGGCTCCCACCGGAAACAGCCCCGTGTCTCTTTCTTTCCCGTCATCCTCGGGCTTGACCCGAGGATCAGACCGTCCGGTGCTCCGTCGGGCGGCGCATGGTTGCGGTCGCGGGGCCGCCATCGCCGTTCAGCTCGCCTCGCGCCTCTGATCCTCGGATCAAGTCCGAGGATGACGGCGGAGTGAGATCGAGGGGCGAGGTTCGGAAGCAGTCACTGAGAAGGACCGCTATGGGTGGAAAGCGGACTCGGCGTCTCCGACAATCCGCCGACGGAATGTCTACTTGCCCCGTGAGAGTGGAGCGGCGAGCGGGAGTGCCATTCGTCGAACGAGCATCGTCGCGAACATTGCAGATAGCCCGACGTCGCCGCCCGCATCGCGATCGAGGATTTGATGGGAAGCGCCGGCGTCTCGAACCGGGCCCTCGCCGAACGCATGGGCAAGGATGAAAAGCACGTGCGCCGCATCCTCTCCGGCGCGGCCAGCTTGGACCAGGCCGTGACGGCACTGCGCGCCTTGGGCGCCGCGCCGACCCTCACCGTGACGCAGCCTCGCGAACTCGCACCGGCGTGACTTGCGGCCGACCGTTACCCTCGGCTTCGCGAACACCTAGGAAATTGCCGCTGGACAACTCCTGCTAGAACGAGGACCTTCCGCCTTAGTTGTTGGAGGGAACGCCATGCTGTTCGAAGAGCCCCATCACGTTTGGGATCCGCCCCACGACCCCCGCTGGGAACCGGAGCCTTTTCCGTCGTTCGCTGACACCCCACTCACAATAGGCGACACGTACGATCCGGTGGGGGTCGCGATCCTGGACGTCATCGGGATTGCTGACCCAGGCGGCGTGGACGATCCAACGGCTGCTGCTCAGCTAGACGACGTCATCGTGATTGGTGATAACCCTGGCATGGACCCCTACTGGTGGTGGTTCATTAGCGGCGGCGGCGGCGGCGGAGGCGGCGGCGGAGGCGGCGGCGGCGGCGGCGGTGGCGGAGGTGGCGGAGGAGGTGGCCACCCTTCGAACTCCGATGGCAGGGACCCGGCCAAGAACTGCGCGTTGGATGACCAAGCTCGCGCCGCCGTAGACCTGTTCATGGCGGATGCGGCCGCCAGCGGGTTGGACTTCGCGCACAACGAACGCAGCTTCGTCATCGTCCGGAACCCGGACGGAACATACGGCTTGGTCAATTTCAGAGTTGGCCCGTCCGTCTTTTCGGCCGAAGGGGCCCAAGTTCCAATTGACTTCACGGGCCTCGACCCGACAACCGTCATGGGCTTTATTCACAGCCATCCCGACGCCAGCGCGCTCTCTGATCCGGACCGTGTAATTCTCATGGATGCACAGACCCGGGCTTCTGCCAATGGAGGCCTCCACGAAGTTCGTGCATATGTGCTCAACGCTGCTGGAGAGCTTTCTGTTTTCGATCAGGACAACAGGAACGATGCTGAGGGCGTCGATGTCACGGAAGACTGCAACTGATGAATATGCTCGCACTAGTGGCTTTTGCCACTGCGATCACGACAGGTGGACCGATCGCTACTGATCCTCTCGGCAGTGCGACGGCGGCTTTGTCCGTACAATGGGAGGATTCATCGCGAGCGCCGGAGCATTATCGCTTCTTCCGCAGGCGGCCATCACCCGACAGTACATCGGTGTCCTGGGCAGTCACCCGTAGTCGAGAAGCGGGCGGGAGAGGTGAAACCGTTATCGATTTTGGCACCTGCCCGAGGCTTGAGCGCCAGTTAACTCAGCTCGAATCCCTTCAGATCGGCACAGTCACGTCGCCCATATCCGCGGCCTTCCCGCCCAGTGTGTCCAATGCAGTCCTATATACGGTTTGGGGACGAAACGAGGCCCCAGACGGGCACTCACAGCAAGTGATGGTGCAGGCTCTGGGCGGGCCGGTTAGCGCTTGGGCGCATGACGTACGAGGCTCTATCGCATTCTGCGTCGGCGAAGCCAGGTAGAGGCTTATCGCACGGCTGCCGCGACAGGTCGCATAGCCGCCTTCAGTGAAGCTGGCCGACATTTTGCCGCTTTAGGCGGCCGACGCGCTTTGTATCTCTACAACAAGAGCCCGAAAGCAGCCCTCATGAGAGTCCGCTGTGGGTGGAAAGCGGACGTTGCGACCGCTTCAGCCGCTGGTGTTTCTCTCCGCTTCGGTAACCGCGCCGCCATTATCAGCGATCAGCGCATCGGTATGGCCAGCACTCTACGCGTCGCGCGGTCCACCAACACGGTTATACCCTGACCGCATCGCGTCTCTCTGCCCAATCCGTCCGGGACTCGCTGCGGGATCACATCGAGAATCACAGAGTTCCTAGAATCGCTGTATTTAAATTTGTAGCAGATATCGGGAGAGGAGCCCCCCCTCGCATCAATGATTTCATGCGCGTAGTCGGCGGCGAGCGTTCGTAACTCTGCCTCAGCAGAGCTATTCTCGGCGGTGGCGCAACCGGCACTCCAAAACAAGAGTAACGCATACGAGCAACGTGCGACCGATCTTGATGGGCGGGTGCGGTGAAGCTCCGCCGTTTGAATCGATGACAGACGAATCACGGCTTCGTCGCCTCCAAGAACAATGGCCTTGACGTTAGCCGACCTATCGGAGGTCGCATATGGGTCGGGATCAGTCCTCACTATCAGGCCGGAAAGCGGACCTTGCTGGATGGCTTGCTAGAGCTGTTTGCCCTTACGCCGGCTGATTACACCTAGACCACCGAACAAGATGCCGAGGATGATCCACACCACCCAACTATCCCCCTGAACGAGCTTGAAGACGCCCAACGCGAGGAATATCGCGCCAATGAGCGGGAAGCCCTTCTGCTGAAGTTGACCCATCGGTTCTCAACTCGACCATTTCACTGACGGTATGACCCAGCTTTGACGCTGCCAAGATCAAACCAACCAGCGGTGCTGGAGAGAATGAACGAGGGAGGTGAGGTGGTCGACCTTCCGCTATGGGACGCAAGCAGCCGTCCGACCCTGAACCTCCCACAATCCCGTCGCCCCCCGCTCCCCCTCCGCCGCCCACCGCAGCGTCCCGATCCGCAGCCCCGCCGCCCCGGCCCGCAGCCGCGACTGCAGCTCCAGACCGGCGCCCGGGGCCAGCCGCTCGGCGCGCCCGCTCAGACCGCCGGCCGCCCGGCCCTCGCCGTCGACGAAGCGGATCTCCACCGTCAGCCCCGTGTACAGCCGGTCGCCGAGGTTGGTCAGGGCTCCGCGCCACGTCCGGCCGCCCAGCGGCTCCTCGACCAGCTCGCTGCGGGTCAGGGCCACCGCGTCCGCCATCACCCGTCCGCCCCCGCGACGGGCGCCGTGCTCCGCACCGCCTTGCGGAACAGCCAGGCCGACAGCAGCCACAACCCGCCGAAGAAGCCGGTCATGACATAGATCACCTGCGGCCAGTTTTCGCTGCCCGCGCCCCAACCCGCCGCCAGGGCCGTCGCGCCGGCGAGGGCCTGCAGGCCCGCCATGGCCAGCAGCGCCCGCGCCATCCCCCGCGCCCGGAAGTCCGCCGCGAAGCCGCCGATGATGCCGGCGGCGAGGATGCCGAAGAACATCAGATTGGCGGGGTCGTCCTCGCTGCCGATGATCCCGACCGCCAGATTGACCCAGATCAGCAGGAAGCCCGCCCCGACCGCCACAACCACCCCCGCCCGGTAGGCCAGGTCGCCCGAGGCCCTGAGCGCCAGTTCGCAGAGGCCAGCGGCGACCAGCAGCATCACGGCCCAGACCGCGAAATCGAACACGCGCCAGTCCATGCCGGCAACGAAGGACATCGCCGCCACGGGCAGCAGCCACAGCGCTGCGGCTCCGCCCCAGAACAGCGTGCGCAACCGCCGGTCCAGCCGGGCCAGTTCCTTGTCCACCATGTCCGTCATTCGTCCTGCCTCGATGATTGCGTGAGCCTCCAACCTGCGCCGCCGACCGGGTGAGCGGCATGAGCAAACCCTGAGCAATCCTTGAAAACGACGCCGTCCGACGGCGCGTCAGTTTCTCCGCTTGACTCATTTCGATGATTAGCTAATCATCACAATATGAGCTCGATCTTTAAGGCCCTTTCCGACCCCACCCGCCGCCGCGTGCTTCAGCTGCTACGCGAGGGCCCCAAGAGCGCGGGCGATCTCAGCGATCGCTTCGACGTTTCGAAACCGACCATGTCGGCGCATTTCGCGGTGCTGAAGGAGGCCGACCTCGTTCACGCCGAGAAGGCCGGCAAGTCGGTCATCTATCACCTGAAGCTGTCGGTGCTCGAAGAAGCGCTGCTGGGCTTCGTCCATTCCTTCGGCCTGGGCGCGGAGACGCCCGCGCCCACATCCCCCACGGAGACTGCAAAATGAACAGGGACATCGCCGGAAGCCTGGCCTGGGCCGCGGGCCTCATCGGCCTCGGCCTCGCCTCCAGCTTCGCGCGCCAGCAGGGCTATATCGACAGCGACACGGTCAACCGCATCGTCATGGGCGCCACAGGCCTGATGGTCGCCTGGTACGGCAACCGCATGCCCAAGGCGGTCGCTCCCAGCGCCTGCGCCCGCCAGATGGCGCGGGTCGGCGGCTGGTCTCTGGCGATCAGCGGCCTGATCTACGCCGGCCTGTGGGCGTTCGCGCCGATTCACATCGCCCTGACCTTCGGCTGCGGCGCCATCATCGCCGGCATCTCGGCCACCCTGGCCTACGGCCTGCGGCTCCGGGCCGGGGCGAAGACCGCCTGACCCGGGCGCCCTGTCCGCGACGCGGGGAGGGCGCCTCAGTCCTTGGGCCACCCCCCGGCCCGGCTGAGGGCGCTCGGGGCCGGCCGTCCGATCAACCCGCCGATCCAGCGCGCCGTGTCGATCAGGGCGTCGAGGTCATACCCCGTCGAATAGCCGGCCCGCTCCAGCATATAGACCAGGTCCTCGGTGGCGATATTGCCCGTCGCTCCTGGCGCGAACGGACAGCCGCCGATGCCGCCCACCGAGGCGTCCAGCACATCGATCCCCGCCTCGATCCCGGCATGGGCATTGGCCAGGCCGGTGTTGCGCGTGTCGTGAAAATGCAGCCGCAGCACCGCCCCGGGCGCCGCCGCGCGCGCCGCCTCGACCTTGCGCGTCACGCTCCACGGATCGCCGACGCCGATGGTGTCGGCCAGGGCGATCTCCTTCACCCCCAGTTCGGCGATCCGCCCGACCAGATCGGCGACCTGGTCGTCGGACACCTCGCCGTCGAACGGACAGCCCCAGACGCAGCTCAGGGTCGCCGACAGCGAGGGCCCGGCCCCCGTGTCGTCTTCGGAATTGGCCCGGCCTCGCAGGATGTCCGACAGCATCGAGACCTGCTGGTCGACGCCCATGCCCTGGTTCTTCAGGCCGAAGCCGTCGGTCGCCGACATCGCCACATTGACCTCGTCGACGCTGGTCCCCAGCGCCCGGTCATAGCCCTTGCCGTTGAGCGCCAGGCCGATGCGGCTGTGGCCCGCCTGACGGGGCAGGGCGGCCATGACCTCTTCGGCCCCGGCCATCTGCGGCACATATTTGGGATGGACGAAGCTGACCGCCTCGATGCGCCGCGCCCCCGCCGTCTCCAGCCGCCGCACGAGCTCGGCGCGGACGGCCGGGGCCAGCACAGCCTTTTCGTTCTGCAGCCCGTCGCGCGGCCCGACCTCGACGATGGTGATCGGGCGGCTCACGGCCGGGCTCCCGGGGCGGCGCTCCCCGATGGCGCATAGACGGTCAGGCTGACGTCGTCCCCGCGCGAATAGTTGTGGCCGTTGACCACGCCGACCGCCCGGCCGGTCACGCCCAGTTCGGCCGAGGCGGCGCTGAAGGCGTCGGCGTCGCGCGCCTCGACGATCACCGGCCGGCCCTCGGCCAGGGCCCGCGCCGCGCCGGCGGCGTCGGTCAGCTCGGTCTCACGTCCGGTCAGGAAGACGAAGCTGGGCTCGTGGAAGCCGGTGATCGCCACCGGCCCCGGCCGCCCCTGTCGCGGATGCAGGTCGGCCCGCTCCAGCACCTTCTGCAGCTGCGGAGCCACGGCCAGCGGGCGCAGCTGGCGCAGCGTTCCGGCCAGGCCGGCGTGGGCCACCAGGCCCAGGGCGATGGAGACGATCACCGCCGCCATCTGCGCCCGCTGCACCAGCAGGAAGGCGCCGATCAGGGCCGCCAGGGCGGCGAAGACGATGGTGAAGGTCGCCCAGGTCTGGGCCGTCGACCGGCCGTATTCGGTCAGGCCGAAGACGGTCAGCAGCACGATCACCAGACCGCCGAACAGCGCCAGCCCCGCCCCGGCATAGCGCGAGACGGGCCCGATCGGCCGGGTCAGGGCCGCCGCCGCCAGCAGGGCCAGGGCCCCGTAGGTCGGCAGGGTGTAGTGGGCCAGCTTGGTCGGGGTCAGTTCGAAGATCAGCCAGGCCGGAACCAGCCAGCAGACGAGGAACCGCACCGCCGGCTCGGCCCGCCTGTGCCACCCGGTCGACACCGCCGCCGGCAGCATCAGGGTCGCCGGGAAGAACATCAGCAGCACCCCGATCAGATAATAGCCCGGCGGCGCGCCATGGCTCTCGTGCCCGCCGGCGATCTTGGGAGCCAGGTCGCCGATGATCGCCTCGCGCCAGAAGCCGCCGTCGGTGGCGATGGTGATGGCGATGGCCCACGGCCCGACGATCAGGGCCACCAGCGGCAGACCCCAGCCCCAGCCCAGCCGCATCAGCCATTTGACGTCGCGGTCCCACAGCGACAGCAGCAGTATGGCCGGAACCACCACGATCAGGCCGATCGGTCCCTTGATCAGGATCGACAGGCCGATTCCCAGCCAGAACATCAGCTTGTGCGGTCGTCGCGGCGTCCCGCCGGCCCGCGTCGCCAGATAGATGCGCGCCAGCCCGGCCATGGCGAGGGTCACCGCCGCGCACAGCATGGCGTCGGTCTTGGCGATGCCGGCCTCGGTCGACAGCAGGAAGGTCGCCCCCAGCATGGCCCCGGCGAGGAAGCCGGCCCTCTGGCCGAACATCGCCGCCCCGACCCAGGCGCAGGCCGCCGCCGCCAGCATGGCTCCCAGCAGCGAGGGGATCCGGTACGGCTGGATGTCGCGGTTCTCGACGCTGGAGGTGGCGGCCACCGCCGCCGCCTGCATCCAGTAGATGCCGACCGGCTTTTTCCAGCGCGGATCGTCCTGGAAGCGGATGTCGACATAGTCGCCGCTTTCCAGCATCTGCGACGTCGCCTGGGCGTAGCGGCTCTCGTCGCGGTCCAGCGGCGGCAGCAGCATCAGCACCGGCAGGCCGGCGAACAGGGCCACCAGGGCCGCCAGCAGCGGGCCGCGCCAGCCGGCGATGTATCGGTCGAGATCGGGGCGCATCATGACCGCCTTCCTATCACGCTGTTTCCCGCCGCGTCATGGTCCCTCCGTCGCGCGCGGCGCGGCGCCTCCCGCCCGGCCGCGAAACCCGCTACAGGACGGCATGATCGAAGCGACCCCCAGAGCGACCCCCGACATCTCCGTCGTCGTTCCCGTGCATGACGAGGAAGGCGCCGCCGGCCCCCTGGCCCGCGACATCGCGGCCGCCTTCGCCGGCCGGTCCTATGAAATGGTCTTCGTCGACGACGCCTCGAAGGACGGCACCCTGGCCGAGCTGCGCGCCCTGATGACCGAACTGCCGGCCCTGCGCGTTCTCAGCCACGGATCGAACGCGGGCCAGAGCCGGGCCGTCCGCACCGGCGTGCTGGCCGCCCGCGCCCCGATCGTCGTCACCCTCGACGGCGACGGCCAGAACCCGCCGGCCGACGCCCCGCGGCTGGTCGACCTGCTGATCGCCTCGCCGCCCAATGTCGCCCTCGTCGGGGGCGTCCGCGCCAAACGTCAGGACAGCGGCGCCAAGCGCCAGGCCTCGCTGTGGGCCAACCGCATCCGCAAGCGGCTGCTGGCCGACGACGCCGACGACACCGGCTGCGGCCTCAAGGCCTTCCGCCGCGAGGTCTTCCTGCGCCTGCCCTATTTCGATCACCTGCACCGTTACCTGCCGGCGCTGATGATCCGCGAGGGGTATGAGAACCGCTATCTCGACGTCGACCACCGCCACCGCGAGACCGGGCGGTCGAAATACACCAACTGGGGCCGGCTGGTCGCCTCCCTGTCGGATCTGCTGGGCGTCATGTGGCTGAAGTCGCGCGCGCGCCGGCCCGGAGCCGTCACCGAGCTCTGACCCGGCGCCGCTGCCGCGGCCGGTGTGGCGGCGGAGATCAATCGCGGCTATTCATGGTTAACAAGCGCGGCCGTACCGCGCCCTTCGCTCTGGAGCCACAGCCATGCTGATCGCCCTGCCGCTGCTCGTCATCCCGGTCGTGCTGTACAATATCGTCGTCCTGACCGGCCTGATGGGGGCGTCCGGCGTCGGCGCGGACAGCGGCCTGCGCGACATCCTGTTCACCATCCCGATGGCCTCGGGCGCGGGCTGGAGCGTCGGGGTCGGCGACATGATCCTGTTCCTGGCCCTGATCCTGCTGTTCTTCGAACTGCTCAAATCGACCTCCAGCCAGAAGGTCGCCATCGTCAATCACGCCCTGTCGATGATCCTGTTCGTGGTCTGCCTGGTCGAATTCCTGCTGATCAAGGGCTTCGCCACCTCGACCTTCTTCCTGATCGTGACCATGGTCATGCTCGACGTCCTCGCCGGCTTCATCGTCACCATCATCTCGGCGCGGAAGGATCTGGAGTTCGGGGCCGGGTGAGACGGCGCTAGGGATTAGGGATTAGGGATTAGGGATTAGGGATTAGGGATTAGGTGGGCCAGGCGGATGACAGGGCTGCGATGCTCGCGCGCGCTGCCCGGCCTCTCATCCCCAATCCCTAATCCCTAATCCCTACCCTTCGTCCACCGGCAACACATGCGGCTCCTGCGGCCGCGACGACTGGCGTCGCTGCACGGCATAGGCGACCAGCCACAGGGTCATGGCCCAGGCCGCGCCGACGCTCCATCCGGCCAGCACGTCGGTCGCCCAGTGCGCCGCCAGATAGACCCGCGTCACCCCGACGATCAGGGTCAGCAGCACCGCCACCCCCATGACATAGGCCTTGAAATGCCGCTCCGGGAACGCCCGGGTCAGCATCACCCCGATGCTCAGATAGAAGACCGCCGACAGCAGGCTGTGGCCCGAGGGGAAGCTGGCGTTCAGCGTCTCGACCGCCTGAAGCGCCTCGGGCGGCCGTTCACGCCCGAACATCGCCTTCAGCCCCTCGCTCAAGGCCACTCCGCCGGCCAGGCCGACGACCAGCAGCAGGGCCGACAGCCGCTTGCGTTGCAGGATCAGCAGACCGACCGTCACCAGGGCGAACAGGCCCAGCACGGCGATTCCGCCCAGCGCCGTCAGATCCATCGCCGCCTCTTCCAGCCAGCCGGGTCCCCACGGATCGACCATGGCGCCGGGCCGCATGGCGTCCAGCACCGCCTGGTCGAAGGCCCGTCCGTCGGCCTCGGTCATGTCGTCGGCCAATTCGACGAAGGTCATCACCCCCAGGGCGACGATGAACAGGGCGCTGACGGCGGCGATTTCGGCGCGGGCGATGCGCAGGGCGCGGCGGGCGAAGGCGACAAGTTGATCGGAGGTCATCGGCCCGAAACGGTCCCGCTTGCGGGACGTTCCCCTCACGCGTTCGTGATCCGTTTTCCGCGGCATCCGTCACACCCCCGTCATCCCGTCGTCGCGGCCTGTCCACAGGCTCATCCCCCGTCTTGATGGCGATTCGCCCATAAAGTGATCGTCAACCCCGTTGACGGTTGGTTAGCCATCTGCGCGCTATATGTGGGCTTGGGGAGCGCTTCGGCCACTAGATGATGTGGTCAGCGGCGCGGACGTCTCATTCGATATCAGTTCAGGGCAGTGACCATTATGGCCGGCGGCGAAGCGTTGAAGACAGTGGATTTCCAGTCGGTTACGGCCGCGGACGGCGCTGATCGACCCGTGCTCAAGGTGGTTCCGTCCATCCAGCTGGACCGGTCGCGCGACGACCTGCTGACCGATTTCGGGAAGAAGACGCTGGAGGACCGCTATCTGCTGGCCGGGGAGTCCTATCAGGACATGTTCGCCCGGGTCGCCACGGCCTATGCCGACGACTCCGACCACGCCCAGCGCGTCTACGACTATATGTCGAAGCTGTGGTTCATGCCGGCGACGCCGGTGCTGTCCAACGGCGGCGCCGATCGCGGCCTGCCGATCTCCTGCTTCCTCAACGCCGTCGGCGACAGCCTCGACGGCATCCAGAGCGTCTGGAACGAAAACGTCTCCCTCGCCTCCAACGGCGGCGGCATCGGCACCTACTGGGGCGGCGTCCGCTCCATCGGCGAGAAGGTCAAGGGCGCGGGCCAGACCTCGGGCATCATCCCCTTCATCCGCGTCATGGACTCCCTGACCCTGGCCATCAGCCAGGGCTCGCTGCGCCGCGGCTCGGCGGCCGTCTATCTCGACGTCCACCACCCCGAGATCGAGGAGTTCCTCGAGATCCGTAAGCCGTCGGGCGACTTCAACCGCAAGTCCCTGAACCTGCACCACGGCATCAACATCACCGACGAGTTCATGGAGGCGGTCCGCGACGGCAAGTCGTTCAACCTGCTGTCGCCCAAGGACAAGGAAGTCCTCAAGACCGTCGACGCCCGCGCCCTGTGGCAGAAGATCCTCGAAATCCGCCTGCAGACCGGCGAGCCCTATCTGATCTTCTCCGACACGGTGAACCGCCAGATGGCGCCGCACCAGCGCGAGCTGGGCCTGTCGGTCAAACAGTCCAACCTGTGCGCCGAGATCATGCTGCACACCGGCCGCGACCACCTCGGCGTCGACCGCACCGCCGTCTGCTGCCTGTCCTCGGTCAACGCCGAGACCTTCCTCGAATGGCGCGAGGAGCCGAAATTCGTCGAGGACGTCATGCGCTTCCTCGACAACGTGCTGGAAGACTTCATCCGCCGCGCCCCGCCGGCCATGGCCGCGGCCGTCTACTCCGCCAAACGCGAACGCTCGGTCGGCCTCGGCCTGATGGGCTTCCATTCCTTCCTCCAGGCCCAGGGCGTCGCCTTCGAAAGCGCCATGGCCAAGTCGTGGAACATGCGGCTGTTCAAACACCTTCGCCGCGAGGCCGACAAGGCCAGCCGCCTGCTGGCCGAAGAGAAGGGCCCGTGCGAGGACGCCGCCGAGCGCGGCGTCATGGAGCGGTTCAGCCACAAGATGGCCATCGCCCCGACCGCCTCGATCTCGATCATCTGCGGCGGCACCAGCGCCGGCATCGAGCCGATCCCGGCCAATATCTACACCCACAAGACCCTGTCGGGCTCCTTCGCGGTCAAGAACCCCTATCTGGAGAAGGTGCTGGCCTCGCGCGGCGCCGACACCGACATCGTCTGGTCCTCGATCCTCGAGCACGAGGGCTCGGTGCAGCACCTCGACGTCCTCGACGAGGACGAAAAGGCCATCTTCAAGACCGCCTTCGAGCTGGACCAGCGCTGGGTGGTCGAACTGGCCGCCGACCGCGCGCCGGAAATCTGCCAGGCCCAGTCGATCAACCTGTTCATCCCGGGCGACGTCGACAAATGGGACCTGCACATGCTGCACTGGCGCGCGTGGGAGACCGGCGTGAAGTCGCTCTACTACCTGCGCTCCAAATCGGTGCAGCGCGCCGCCTTCGCCGGCGCCGAAAACAAGGCCGAGGTCGAGGTCGACGTCAACCAGCCCGACCTCTTCAGCGCCGCCCGCACCGACTACGACGAGTGCCTCGCCTGCCAGTAGGGTAGGGAGCTCAATATCAATCCTTCTCCCCTTGGGGGAGAAGGTGGCCCGGAGGGCCGGATGAGGGGTGAGTCGGCTCCGGACCGGCTGACAGACGACCTGCCCCAACCATCCCCCTCATCCGAGCGGCTCCGCCGCCCACCTTCTCCCCCGGAGGGGAGAAGGAAGCCTCGTGACGCTGTGCTGACAATCCGCGAATCTATAGTCGGGTTATCAAAATATTCGCT
>JAXHTU010000005.1:0-54435 GCA_034189955.1 Pseudomonadota bacterium
AGGTCTCCCAGCTGGAATCTTTGAATGTCGCCCACCTGGGCTGCGGCCGCGGCAGGACGGTCGATGTGTTGGGCGGCGATGGGTGTGGAGGTGGCCGACAGGAGGAGGACGGCGGCGAGAGCGACGGGGGTTCGCATCATCTGGGGACTCTTCGATTGTTGAAGAGCGACAACTAGGAAGGTCCGGTTGAGGTGAGAAATCGAAACCGACGATGGCCGCCATCATCCGGGTTGATCGCCTCGCCGCCGCAGGCCGCCTTTCGTCGCGTCCCGTCGATCCCCCGTCATCATGGCGGCACCGATTCAGGCGAACGGAGCAGGGACGACTGATGCCGCCCCTGCAGCCGGCGCAATCTGAAGACGGCCTCAGATCTCTATGACGATCTTTCCGAAATGCGCGCCGGATTCCTCATACCGGAAAGCGTCCGCCAGGTCCTCCAGCCTGAAGCTGCGATCGAGAACCGGCCGGATATCGTGCTCGGCCAGAAAATCGACGAGGTCGGTCTGGTCCTGCCAACTGCCGTTGAGACAGCCCTGGAGGCGGATCTGTTTGGCGAATAACGGGATCATCGGGAGGGTGGCTTCGGTGCCGCCGAGGAGGCCGATCATGGCGATATGGCCCCCGATTTTCACCGCCTCGATCGACTGCGGCAGGGTGGCCGGCCCGCCGACATCAATGACGTGATCGACGCCCCTGCCGCCCGTCGATTCGTGCGCAAGGCGGCCCCATTCCGGCTCGTCGCGATAGTTGATCACATGGTCTGCGCCGAGCTCGCACAGCCGGGCGAGCTTGTCCGCGGAGGACGAGGTCGCGATCACCCGGGCGCCGAGCGCCTTGGCGATCTGCAGAGCATAAAGAGAGACCCCGCCCGATCCCTGCACCAGGACTGTCTCGCCCGCCTTCACGGGGCCGTTCACCGTCAAGGCTCGCCATGCGGTGACGCCGGCGGTCGTTACGGTCGCGGCTTCCGCCATGCTGTGACCGCGCGGCGCCCGGGTGAAGAGGGCCGCCGACGCGGTGAGCGCATCGCATGCGACCCCGTTCACGCCGTCACCGGGTGTTTGCGAGAAGTCGGCGACCTGCGGCGGCCCCGACCGCCATTGGGGGAAGATGCAGGTCACCACGGCGTCACCCGGTTTGAAGTCCGACACCTCGTGCCCGACCGCTTCCACGATCCCCGCGCCGTCGGCCAGCAGGATGCGACCGTCTTCGGTCGGCGCCATGCCGCTTGCGACGGTGTAGTCGTGATAGTTCAGGCAACTGGCTTTGATCCGGACGCGCACTTCGTTCGGACCCGGCGCGCGCGCGTCTTCGATATCCGCCAGACTAATGCGGTCGAGACCGCCCGGCGCGTCAAGGATCATGGCTCTCATAGGGTTAGCTCCTGGGATGGATCGGTTGATCGGGCGTCGGCCCCGGGGAGCGAGGCGCGGTCGCCCTGGCGCGCCTGCGGCGGCGCTTCATCGGCGAAGAGCCCGCGCTCCTTGCACAAGGTTCGGTGTTGTCCTGCTGTTGCGGAATGTCAGAACCGATCCATTCCTTGCCTGATCCGATCACTCGGCTTGAGAGGCAGGCCCGCCATGTATAGCTTTG
The DNA here is from genome assembly GCA_034189955.1 of Pseudomonadota bacterium. Lineage (GTDB taxonomy): Bacteria > Pseudomonadota > Alphaproteobacteria > Caulobacterales > Caulobacteraceae > Brevundimonas. Next base: position 1,594 of record JAXHTU010000005.1, read on the forward strand.
GCTGATGCAGGACTTGCTCGAACGGATGCGTGACCGCGTGCTGCGCCATTGCGCGGGCTCACAGATGACCACGCCTGTTCCGCGCCTGAGCGTGGCGATCTCGCGCGGCCCGGGCGATCCGGAGCCCGCGATGTGCGGTCCCGGGTTCTGTCTGGTGCTTCAGGGGACCAAACAACTCGTCTTCGGCGACGAGTCGCTGACCCAGGGCCCCGGCCGGTCGTTCGCGTCGCTGGTCGAAATACCGGCGACGCGGTGCCTGTACGAGACCACGCGGCGAGAACCCTATGTGGCGGTCGGTCTGACCATCGATGCCGCGCTGCTCGCCGAACTGCTGACGGATCTGCCTTCGTCCCCGCCGGCGCCTGAGCCCTCAAGCTTCAGCGTGGCGGAGGGAACGCCCGAACTTCTTGAGGCCTGGGACCAGCATCTCGCGCTGCTGGACGTCCCCGGTGATATCGCCGCGCTGGCGAAACCGCGGGAGCGGGAGCTGCTCTATCGTCTGCTGCAGAGTCCGCACGGCGGCTTGCTCGGACAGTTTGTCGGCGAGAACGGCCGACTGGCCCAGGTCCGCAAGGCGGTTGACTGGTTACGCACGCACTTCGATCAGCCGGTCCCTGTCAAGGCGCTCGCGGACATCGCTGCAATGAGTGTTCCCGCGTTCAACCGCCATTTCAGAACGGCCACGGCGACCAGCCCGCTTCAGTACCAGAAGGCGTTGCGCCTGCAGGCTGCGCGGCAGCTGCTTTCCAGGGGCGCGGACGTCACACGGACCGCGCAGGCTGTCGGGTATGAAAGCATCCCTCAGTTCAGCCGCGAGTACGCCCGAAGGTTCGAACGTTCGCCCAAACAGGATGCGGTGGCGATGCGTGAGGACCGCGCAGAACCACCGGTTCCAATGATCTGACGCCGGGGTCGCGCCGGCGGCGATCCGCCTCTCGGTCTCTCTCGATCGTGCGGCCGGGTCGAGGCGTGGGGTCTGCAAGCAGCGCTTCGTGGTTCGGACTTCGGGCCGGCTTGAGGCCGGTCGGTGCGCTGTCGGAGCGACATCCGGGTCAGTCGGTTTGAAGAATAACGGCCGCGCCCCCGTCGGGACGCGGCCGCTCTGATCGCGATGCTGTCTTCAGTGACAACCCGCTCGCAGCGGTGTGTTCATCTCAACGAATGCGGCGTCCCTGCACGTCCACGACTTCCACCGTGCCCAGATTGAGGGCGCGGATATCGGCCTCGATCTTGGAGAGATCCCCGGCCACCACCCACGTCATGGTAGCGGGATCATAGAGCCGGGCGGCGGCCGCCTCGATCTCTTCCGGGGTGAGCGCCTGGACCCGCTGGACGTAGGTGTTCCAGTAATCTTCCGGCAGGCCATTGTCCTGCACCGTGGCGTACATTCCCAACGCGCCAGACGTGCCTTGCAGAGTGGCGGGGAGACCGAGCAGCATCTGGTTCCGGGCGGACTGGATTTCAGCCGGAGTGGGCGGTCGCGATGAGCCGATTTCACGCATCTCGCGGTCCATCTCCCGCATCGAGTCCGCGGTCTTGTCAGTCTGAACCGTGGCGCTCGTGCCGACCGTCCCCAGTCGAGCGCCCGCGTCGAGAGAGGACTTGGCCCCGTAGGACCAGCCCTTTTCCTCGCGCAGGTTCATGTTCAGCCGGGAAACGAAGCTGCCGCCAACGATGCCGTTCACGACGCTGAGGGCTTCGTAGTCGGGATCGTTGCGCGTCGGCCCGAGTTGCCCCGCCGCGATGATGCTCGACTCGGCTCCGGGGTGGTCCACGAGCACAACGCGAACCCCGGTGGGCCGGACAGGCGCAGGCAACTCGGGCCGAACCGGCGCATCGCCCGCGGAGGCGCGCCAGTCGCCGAGGCGGCTTTCCAGCAAGGGCACGATCTCTTCGAGAGTCGTATCCCCCCCGACCATGATGCTTGCCAGATCCGGCCTGATCCACTGTGTGTAAAAGCGTCGGAAATCTTCAGTGGTCAGTCGCGCCGCGACCTCCGGCGTCAACCGCGCGGCGTAAGGGTGATCCGGACCGTAGACGAGCGCGGGCAGCACGAGACCAAGCTTGCCCTCGGGCGTTTTGAGGCTCTCTTCGTACTGCGCGGCGTAGATCGCGCGCAGCCTTTCCCACTCCTTCGCCGGGAAGGTCGGATGCCTGAGAATGTCGACCCACAGGTCCAGAGACTCTTCGAGGGTCAGCTTCAGAGCATTAAGGCCGTACCGGGTAACCTCCTGCCCCCCCTGCCAGCTGATCCCTGCGCCAAGTTCATCGCGTCGAGCCGCGATTTCAAGATCCGTGAGACTTTCGGTTCCCATCGTTGTCATGCCGTAGGCGACGGAAAGGCCTACGGACGCCGGGTCACGATCGGGGAGCGAGCCGACGTCGAAGGCCATCGTGAGGCCCACGGTTGGGACGTCATGCCGCTCGGCAAGGGCCACACGGATCCCGTTGGACAGGGTTGCGTGCTGAAGCGGAGGAAGGCTGAACGACGCGGGCTCGCCGATTGGCGGAGGAGTCGTCAGGTCGGCGGACGCCTCCGCAGACTGGAACTCCGGGGTCGGCCGGATCTCGAGGACGTAGGATCCGTCCGTCAGCCAGCGACGGGCGACATCCTGCACGGAGGCCGGCGTCGCACCGTACACCATCTCCAGCCTTGTGCGGTGGAAGTCCGGGGAGCCGCCGTAGAGCTCGCTCTCGCCCAACAGCGTCGCCTTGTTCATCGTCGATGTCAGACCGCGCACCGATGAGGCGTAATAGCCGAACTTGACCCGCTCCAGCTCCTCGTCGGTGGGGCCTTCGGCAATGAAGCGCTCGATCTCGGCGTCGAGGGCCGCCTCGAGTTGCGCATGGGTGACCCCCGGCCGTCCCGACGCGCTGATGATCATCTGGGAGCCCAGTTCCAGCGTCTGAGCCGTCGCGTTGACCTCGGTGGCGAGTTCGAGTTCGCGCACCAGCCGCGTCTGGAACCGGCTGTTAGGACCGCTGGCGAGTACGCTGGCGACAAGCTGGAGGAGCTGGGCGTCCTGGCTTGCCCAACCCGGCGCATTCCAGACCTTGATTACGACAGGATAAGCGATGCGCGCTTCCAGCACGCCTCGCGATTCCCCCCTCATGGGGGCGATCTGCTCGCGCGCCTGGCCGACGACGGGACCGCCCGGGACGTGACCGAAATAGCGCTCCACCTTTTCTCGCGCGTCCGCAGCCGTGATGTCGCCGGACAGGACCAGAACAGCATTGCCCGCACCGTACCAGCGATTGAAGAAGGCATGCACATCCTCCAGCGTCGCCGCCTCCAGGTCCTCCATGGAGCCGATCGGACTCCACGAATAGGGATGGCCTTCCGGGTAGGTGGCGGCGGCGATCATATCGGGCGCCAAGGCGAGCGGGTTGTTCTCCCGTTGCCGCTTTTCGTTCTGAACCACGCGGCGCTGTTCATCGAGCCTCGCCTGATCGACGACCGGCAGGAGATTCGCCATGCGATCGCCTTCGAGCCACAGCGTGCGATCCAGAGCGTTGCTCGGCACCGTCTGGTAATAGTTGGTTCTGTCGTAGCTGGTGGTTCCGTTCATCCCGGTGGCGCCCACGGCGTTCATGGACTCGAACCAGTCCGTGTTCGCGTTCTGAGACCCGTTGAAGAACAGATGTTCAAACAGGTGGGCGAAGCCGGTCCGGCCCTCGGTCTCATGGGCGCTGCCGACATGATACCAGATCCCGACCGAGACCACGGGGGTCGTGTGATCCTCGTTCACGATCAGCGTCAGTCCATTGGGCAGAACTGTCTTCTCGTAGGGGATGTCGACGACCTGCAGGCTCTGCTGTGCCTCCCCCGAGCGGGCGACCGGGTCGGTCCGATCGGCGCCGACCGTCGCCGCCGCGGTCGGGGCCGCAGCCAGCGCGCAAGCGAAAATGAGCGGCAGAGCCGTTGAGCAGTGCATGAAGAAAGTCCTCAGAAAAGGGCGCGGTGATCCCCGCGCCGTAAAGGTTCACCGGGTGTCAGAAGGATCGGGTCACGCTCACGGAGAAACGTCTCAGCCGCGGATCTCCGTAGGTGCTGTATCCCGTCAACGAGTAGGAGTTGATCGCGACGACCGGCGGCGTTTGGTTGAAGACGTTCTGGATGCCGGCCGACACCCGGAACCCATTCAGCACGCCCGGGCGAGCTCCGAAATCGTAGGTCACGTGAAGGTCACTGTAGTTTTGGCTTGAAATGCGCCGGGAGCCCTGGAGGGTGATGGCGTTGTTCAGCAACAGCTGGCCGGTCGGGGTGTCGAGGTTCAGGGTCGGAAACACATTGTAGCTGTCGTAATACTGGGTGTTCCACCGGACCTGCCAGTCGCTCCAGGTCCATTCCACGCCGGCGTTGGCCTGCCATTCCAGCGGGCCGTCAGCGTTGCCGGCGTAGTTGAGAGCGGGCGCGTTCGCTGAGAGCTGACGGGTGGAATCCAGGTGCCACGTCGCGACGGCGTACACCCGAAAATCGCCGAAGCGGCTCGTCGCGCGTTCATAGTCAGCCTGGAAATCCACCGACTCGAAAGCGGAGTACAGGAGGTTGAGCGGAGAGGTGTCGATTGAGATGAGCCGGCCAGGATAACCGGCAGGATCTCCGGGCGCCGGCGCGGCCCTTACGACCCGACCGGGAAACACGTCGGGGTTAGCCAGAAGGAAGTCGATGGGAACGCCGCCGATTTCGTCGCTTTTTTCGATCTTGGTGTAGTCCGCGGAAATTCGAAGGCCGTTCACGGGGCGCAGGATCAAGCCCGCCGAAATACTTTCGGATTCCTCCGGGCGCAGCGCGACGTTGCCCGATCCGCCGACTGAGGTGATCGAATAGTTGATGATCTCGTTTCCGCGGAGAGGGTCGCGCACGCCCAGGCCAAACGGCGCTGTTCCGGCGAAGCTGGCCAGCTGAACGACGCTCGGCGGCAGAAATCCGGTGGCGTAGCTGCCGCGAAGCGTGAGCTGCTGGAAAGGGGCCCAGCGCGCGGCGAAGGTGTAGTTCGTGCTGTCGAAGCGGGCTTCCAGCTCGGTGTAGTCGGGCAGCGGAGCGTCCGGATCCCCGACGAAGGACCCTAGCGCTGCCGGAGGCGAGTGGGTCACATAGTCATCGTACCGCAACGCCCCACGCAGTTCGAGTTCATGCACGAACGGTATGTTGTTTTGCGCGCTGACCAACGGGAGCACGAGTTCCGCGTACCCGGAGACCGTCTCCTGATCTCGAGGCGGGAAGACCACATAGATCGGATCCCGCGTCACGGTATCGACGAACATATTGGAGGTCCGTTTGATCTCGAGCCTTTCCTGCTGCAGGGCCAGCGTCAGGGTGGCTTCGCCGCCGGGCAGTTTGAACAGCGGTCCGGAAGCGCGAATACTCGGGTTGATGAAGGCCGACTCGTACGGCCCCGACACATTGGTCGGTTCGGTGAAAAGGTACGCGCCGAAATCGACGGGGGACTGAAGCGGATCGAGAATGGTTCGGCCGGCACAGTTCGCAGGATCGGCAGCGGCGCCCAGTCCGCAATACTCGCCGTAGGCATCGACCACAGACTGATAGCCGGCGGATTCGTTGGACGTCCACGTCCTGTTGTACTCGACGTTCAAAGCCCATCGGTAAGGCAGCCGAATAATCGTACCCACATTCAAGGCGTCCGTCCGGGATTCGAATTCGAACGGAAAGGCCAGACCTTGCGTCGGGAAGGACACGTGGATCGCCTGCTGGAATGGATTGGTCGGGGCGTTCGCGTCCAGGGTTGCGCTGCTGGGCGGCAGAAGAGACCCGTTCGTTTCGCCCCTGTTGGTGAAGCGCGAATAATTGACGAAGCCGTCGATGCTGTCGGTGAATTCCCGACGAACCTGCACATTGAAGGACTGGAGTTCAGGGGCGGTCAGAAGGCCGCGTTCAAGACCCGCAACGCTGTTGGGGATATCAAGATTGAAGGTTCCCGCATTCTGGAGCAGCAGCGCCCCGTTGTCCCTACCGACCCCTGCATAGCCCAGCGGCAAGGAAGTGTAGTTCGACCCGAGGCTGGCGCCGCCATAGGCCGGGTCGAGCGTCAGCGCCGCGCCGTTGGTGCTGCGAATGTTCACGCCGTCGCCCAGCGGCGGCGTTCCGTTGCCCGTGAAGGGAGACACATTGCGTCGACCGAGATCGATGCCGTCCTGGATAAGGCTCTGCCGGTCCTGGACCAGCAGCGTGTCGGACCGGCTGACCGAGCCGCCGAACGTCACGAGCGTACGACCGCCCTCCAGCGAGAATCCGCCGTTGATATCGATCCGGCCTGAGGGCGCGGCGGCATCGAAAGTGTCGGCGTAGGTCGTGGTGATGTCGACGCCGCGGTAGTCGCTCCTCAGGATGATGTTGATGACGCCGCCCACGGCGTTGCCGCCGTAGATCCCGCCCGCCGAGGTCGGCAGAACCTCGATCCGGTCAATGGACCCGAGCGGGATGCCGTTGATATCGGCCTGACCGGGCGCGAAATTCTGGTTCGCAAGGTTACCGAGCCGACGCCCGTTGACCAGGATCAAGGTCTGGTTGGTCCCCAGACCTCGCAGGTTCAGATTCGAATAGGACGAACCGCGACCGGTCACTTGCGCCTGCGAGCCGCCGTATGAGGCATTCTGCGGCAGCCGTGTCCGCAAGAAGTCCTCGACGGTGGTCGCTTGGGACGCTCTGATCTCGTCCTGGCTGAACACGACGTAGGGCTGGGCGTCATCCTCGGAGCGCCGGACGTCGGTGTTGAGGCTGCGCGAGCCCTCCACAAGGATTTCGGCGATCTCTGTGATTTCACCGAGGGCAGCCGTGTTCGGCTGCACGCCGGTCTCGCCTCTCCCCGCTTCCCGGACAATCAGGAGCCCCGAACGGCCGACATCGGCTCTCAAGCCGGTGCCGGCGAGCATGAGGTCGAGGGCGGCTCGCGCGGTGAAGGTCCCGCGCACGGCTGGCGCCCGCTTGCCCTGGACGCTGCGATTGTCGAACGTGATTTCCTGACGCGTCGCGCGGGCCAGGGCGCGCAGCGCGCCGCCGAGGTCCTGCGCCGGGACGTTCAGCTCGTAGGTCTGGGTCTGCGCATACGCCGGGACCCCTTGGGCGAAGAGCGCAAAGGCCGCCAGCGCTACGCCGCTGGTCAGCATCGCCTGGCGCGTCGGTCGAATAGGCATCGCTTCGTCCCCCTCTTTTCTTGCCGGCCCCCGCCGGATGTTAGGTAGGACGAACCAGGGCGGCGCCGGGACAGGCGAGCCGCCGACTTTTTTTGTTCAGGACGGACGAAGTGTCACGCCGTCGTCGCCTTCCTCGACGCGGACGTTGTTGAACACCGTGACCGCCTCAACGAACGAGTCGATGTCGCCGGCCTCGAACACGCCGTTCACACGCAGGCGACCCATGCTCGGATCGCCAAGGCGCACCTTGCGGTCGGAATAGCGGTTGACCCGTTCCACCGCAGCGGGGAGCGGCTCGTCGTCGAAATTCAACTGCCCGCCTTCCCATGTCAGGCTGCGCACCGGGTCGGATGGCTGGATCCGCGGGACCCGCATCGGCTCACCGATCGTCGTCGCCAGCTCGTCGCCAGGCAGCAGGGCGGTGTAGCCGCCCACCCCGGCGCGTCCGGGCGCTGCGGTCCGGGAGGATGGCTTTTCCTCCGCCTTGTCGAGAACCGCGACATGCCCCTCGTAGAGAAGGACTCGGGCTTCGTTGCGCAGGATTTCGACACTGAAGGATGTTCCGGTGGCCACGACGACCTTGTCTCCCGCTGTCACGGAGAACGGACGCCATGGATCTCTCGCCACGTCGAACTTGGCCCGCCCCTGGACCAGGATGAGGTCACGGCTCTCGTCGCGGAGCCGGACCCTCACCACGGTGTCGGCGTCGAGCGACAGGCGCGTGCCGTCGGCCAGAACGGCGACCTGCCGCTCGCCCACGCCCGTTCTGTAGCTCCGCACCGGCGGATTGAGCAGCGAAACGCTGACAATGACCAGCGCAAGCACGGCTGCGATGCCGCCGGCCCAGCGCCAGTTCTGAGGCGCACGACGCGTCCAGCGACGGCTGTTCGCTCGACGGAAGCGATGGAGGGCGTCGGTCCGCACGCTGATCACTTCCGGCAGATCGGCCGCCTGATCCGCGGCGCGCCACACGCGCAACGCCTCATCGAAGACCTCACCGTTGCCGTCAATCGAGATCCACGCATCGAACTCGCGCTGGTCGGCCGCCGTCAGTTCGCCTTCGGCCAGGGTGAGACACCACATCGCCGCCTCTGCGTCGCGCGCTTGGATGCGTTCCGGGGAAAGCATGGTCACTGGCCCTCCCTCATGCGCGCGAGGATCTGGGCCATCGCGCCGGCGATCTGCTTCTTGACCGCGCTCTTGGAAATGCCGAACGCCTCGCCAATGGCATCCTGGCTCAGTTGGTCGATCCGATAGAGGGTGAACATCACTCGCGCCCGTTCCGGCAAATCTTGAAGTGCGGTCGCGAAGCGCGCCAGTTCGGCGCGGCCCATCGCGACCCGTTGAGGGTCTATCGGATCGGTGTCGATATCGACGTCCGCGCCCAGGGCCTCCTGGTGGCGCCGGCGCAGATGCGCGCGGCGGGCGCGGTCGACCAGGAGATTCTGCGCGATCTGAAAGATGTAACTGTCCGGCGCGCCGTCGCTCGTCTCATGTTTGAGCATGCGAACGAAGACCTCCTGGGTCAGGTCTTCCGCCTCGCCATGATCCCGCACCCGCCGCAGAAAGAAGGACATCAGCGCGGGTCGCCAGCGGGCGTTAAGCGCCGCTCCAGTTGTGTCCCGCTGCGATTCCACCGTCTGCCGTCCCTTCGACCACTCATCGTGGCATGTTGTAAGACGAACGGGAACGGCGCCGGGACAGGCGCTCCCCCCGTAATCTTAGCGACGCCCCGCGGTTGCATCGCCTGCAGGCCTCGGGCGCGCCTGAGCCCGGCCGCTGATGCTCCCAAGTATAGGGATCACCGATCACGGGGGTCGAAGGTCAATCTAGGACGCCGCATTGACGGTACGGTATAACATAACATAATCCAGCCGCCTTACGACTGAGGAGTGCGGTGTGCGGATATCAATCGAACAGGCGGTGCTGAAGGTCCTGTCAGCGGCGGGCGCGACCATGTTCCTGCTTCCCCAGGGAGCCGTCGCACAGGAAGCGTCGGAGGCGGGTGCGGCCACCCGGCGCGGTGAACAAGCCCGTGCGGCTGTGCTCGACGACGTCGTCGTCACGGCCAATCCGACTAGCGGGCTGGAGGCGGGACTGCTGCCGGTTCAGGTTCTCTCCGGCAGCGCGCTGACCCATCGTCGTCAGGGCGGCCTCGGTGAAACGCTGGCGGGGATGCCAGGCGTCCACGTCGATAACTTCGGCGGCGGCGCATCCCGTCCGGTCATCCGCGGGCAGACCGTGCCCCGGATCGAGATTCTCTCGGATGGCGCCAACATCTTCGACGCTTCGGCCTTGTCCGCCGACCACGCGATCACAACCGAACCGCTATTGCTCGACACCATCGAAGTCCTGCGCGGCCCGGCCGCCTCCCGCTACGGCGGCAACGCCGCGAATGGGGTGGTCAACCTGATCGACGGTAAGGTCCCCAAAACGCTTCCGCGAGAGGGGCTCGACGGGGCCGTGGAGTTCCGCCTCGGCACAGGCGATGAAGAGCGGACGTCCGCTGGCCGGGTCACTGCGGGTCTTGGCCGGTTCGCCCTCCATGCCGAAGGCTCGTGGCGTGTTGCTGAGGACTACGATGTGCCGGCCGCCTACGGCAGCGACAGGCTCATCGACTCCTTCGCGGAGAGTTCCAGCTACAGTTTCGGCGCGTCATGGATCACACAGAAGGGCTATCTGGGCGCGGCCTATACTCGGCAGGACAGCGAATATGGACTTCCCGGCCACTCCCACGAAGGGGGCGTCTGCCATCTGCACGGGCTGGATCTGCACTGTGAGTCGCATGACGCCTTCAACGACCCTTTTCTGGGCTCCGACGACGATCACACCGCCTCGATCAAACTCCAGAGCGAGCGCGTCGATGTGCGCGGGGACTATGACAACCTGGCGCCGGGGATCGCGCACGCGCGCCTGCGACTGTCCTACACGGACTATGTTCACGACGAGATCGACGGCGACATCCTCTTCTCCCGTTACAAAAATGAAGTCTATGACGGACGTCTGGAGGTGACCCACGCTCCCTTCTTCGGCTTTTCGGGCGCCTTCGGGGTCCAGTACACAGACGGCGTGTTCTCTGGCCTGGACTACAACGATGCGCACGAGGGCATGGTCCCTCGTGACTTCGCCACCACAGCCACGGCCCTGTTCCTGACCGAGCGCCGCACGATCGGCGCTTTCGACCTGGAACTCTCCGCACGACAGGATTGGCGTGAAATATCCGTCCCGTTCAACCTCGAGAACTATGTCCGGCCGAGCCTGATCCCCACCATCCCGCCGGCCATGCTGGACAATGCGATCCGCACCTATACGGCGGCCCATCTGAGGAATTGGCCCGGCGCGAAGGCTGACCCTTTCTCCGCCTCGGTTTCCGGCGCCTGGAACTTCCGCGACGGGTATTCCGTTGCTCTCTCGTTCAGCCGATCGGAGCGCATGCCCAGCGTCCGCGAGATCTACGCTCAGAGCAACAACCTGGCCACGAACAGCTTCGAGACGGGTCTGATCAAGGGCTCGGGAAGTCTCCCCAAATATCCCGATACGCTCGAGGCGAGCGACACCGTCAATCTTACCTTTCGCAAGAATAGCGGGCCGACGCGGTTCGAGGTCGGCGTGTTCCGCCAGAACGTGGATGACTACATCTATGCGCGGCTGATCGAGGAAGAGGCTCTGGAGTCCGGAGCGCTCTATCGCTACCTCGTCTACACCCCGGCCGACGCGGCCTTTACCGGCATCGACGGCGAGGTCAGCCACGCATTGAATACGCAGGCACGCCTGACGGTGTTCGGGGACTATGTTCGCGCGACCCTGAAAACGCCGGACGACAATCTTCCGCGGATACCGCCGGGTCGGATCGGCGCACGTTATGAATGGGCGGACGGTCCATTCTCGGCCGACCTGGAATACTACCGCACCTTTGCGCAGAACCGCCACGCCTCCTACGAAACCCGTACGGGCGGCTATGACATGCTCAACGCCACGCTCGCCTATCGCGTGGATCTGCGCAGAGACAGGTTTGTCGAACTCTACCTTCGCGGGACCAATCTCACCAACGAACTGGCGTTCGTTCATACGTCATTCGTGAAGGACCAATCGCCTCTTCGCGGCCTCAACCTGGTCTTCGGAATACGACACCAGTTCTAATCTGGGCGGCTTCCGCTCCCCCGACGATGAATATCGAGACTGCGCGAGCAGCCGGACGCATGGCTCATTGCTCACCGGCAAGTCGACTTTGACCGCGCCCGGCATCGGAGGGCAACGCCCGGTCCAGCAGACTATCAGTACAGCGAACCAGGATGCGCTGACGGGACCTATGGCCAGCGCACGTTTCGCCAGCAGATCCCTGCCTGGATATCGAGGCGCGCCCGCTTGCTCGGGCCCAGTCTGCGGCCTCTTCGCAACGCCTGTCGACCGGGTCTATATCGGTGTCTGGAATAGGAGCCGAGCGGACCATGGTCCAGGTGTCAAGCGATGTGCTGCGGCGTTCGTGCGGAGAGCCCTGTTTGGTGGCGGGCGCACGCACCTGCGCACGAACCGGACTTCAATGAAGTCGGCAGCGCGACCGCGCGATGCGAGGGTCACGCGCGAGAGGCTCCTTCAAGCGGCGCGTACGCGGCTGGCAGTTCACGGATACGACGACGTTACGCTTCGCGGGATCGCCGCAGACGTCGGCGTCGACGTGGCGATGATCCACCGGTATTTCGGCACGAAGGACGATCTTTTTCGGGAGGTTCTGGACACAGAAGCGCCAAGCCTTCGATTCCTTGAGGGCGACCCGGGAGCGGTTGGAGAGCGGCTGGCGACAGCGGTGTTCCAGGGTTCGGTGGAGGCGGCCGATCTCGACAACCTGATGATCCTAGTCCGATCTCTCGGCTCCGAAAGAGGACGGGCGCTTGCACAAGGCACGCGCATCACCCGCTTCCAGCAACCGCTCATCGACTGGTTGCGGGGTCCCCACGCTTCCGAGCGGGCCTTTTTGATTTCGAGTGTCGTAGTCGGGGCGATCGTCACCCGTGAGTTTCTCGGAAAATCGTGTGGACCAGATGCCGACTATGGCGCGGTCCAGACACGATTTGCGGAAATCCTCCAGACGCTGGTCGAGACTTAGCTGCCCGCGCGGAGGAGACCGTCTTCCGCCCAGAGTGCAATCAGGGCACGCACTCGATCCGCCAACGTCACTCGTGCGGTTCAAGGCAGTCAATCTACCGGCTATTCGGTCGTCGAGACGAGGCGATCCCTGAATCCCGTTCGTGAAGATTGAGGATCCCATCGACAGTCAGAGTTCGGCACCCGCCAGCCGGGCGGCCTATTGCGAACTCAGTTCGAACGGTGCGCCAGCTCCCCACCTCGCGGGATGGCGCCAACCCATCGAGTTTTCCACGCGACCGGTGGCCGCCTGGCTGTCCGCAAACCTATCTCGACAGAAACAACGGCAGGCTTGCCTCGGCGAGCAAAGAGCGGGTGACGCCGCCGAACAGCAGTTCGCTCGTACGAGGATGGCTATAGGCGCCGATGACCAAGAGATCGGCGTTCAGTGTGGCGCACTGCCCGGAGATTACGTCCGGGACCGGCGCCTCTTGCGACTCGATCCGGACCAGCTCGGCGGTCACATCATGTCGCTCGAGATGGCGAACGATTTCGTCGCCGAGATCATCGCCCGGCCGCTGGAGGTTCCGCTCCGCGTCGACGACCAGAACAATGACCCGGTCCGCTGAGGTCAGGAAGGGCAAGGCGTCGTTGACGGCACGCCGCGCCGCGCGGCTGCCGTTCCAGGCGATGACCACCGTGCGGCCGATCGGAGCGTCGCCCCAGTCGCCTGGGATCATCAGCACCGGGATTCCGCTGACCAGCAGCAGGTGCTCGGCGGTCCATCGCTCGGGAAGGTCATCGGGCTTGGGATGACCCGCGACGATCAGGTCGCAATGTAGCGAGCGCAGGGGGGCGTCTTCATCCGCGGCTTCACGCCAGACCACACGAAACTCTGAACTGACGGCGAAGGCGTCCGCCAGGTCGGCGAAAATCCGCCCGGCCGCAACCACCAAGCTCGCCTCCGCCTGCCGGTGGCGCTCGATCACATGGGTGACCGCCGCGCCTCGCGCGTAGCTCTCGGTCGGATGGCCGCGTTCCCTCAGGGCGCCGTAGACGCCAACCAGGTGCGCCTTGTGCTGCTGGGCCAGACCGGCGGCATGACGTCCCACCTTCTGGCCCAGTTCGGTCGCGTCAAGGAAAACAGCGACGTCCTTCCATGCGGTGATCATGGCGGTACCCTTTCAGCTTGGGAGCAAAGCGCCTTGGCCGACGATCGACCATTGGCGGCGAACTGATGACTTCGAAAAATGTGCCGGCTGAGGGGGTGGCTCATCGCAAGAACCTGCGTTCGCAGGCGGGGAGGTAGGAGGTCTTGATCCAAGCGACTGCACCAAGCTGAACTGGGAATGGCGCCCGCCGCCCGCCAGCGTGAACCAGATCACACTGTATTTCAGGTAGGCTCCTTGGCTGCCCTTGGCGGCGGCGCCTCGGTCACCAGCACGTTGGCGACATCAGACTAACCGTCCGCGCTGCGCTCGCAGCTATTTCCGGCGGCCTGCACACCTCTGGATACAGAGCCCGCTGCCTGAAAATCCGCTCCCCGGTGAAGGGGCCTGCATGCGCCGGGAGCAGACTGTCCCCAATAGGTGGAAAGCGGACGCGGCATCGGCCCGCACGTTGCCGATCCCGCCCGGGGTCAGGCGGAAAGGCCCAAAGCCGACCGGGTTGCTCTCTCGACGACGGAGTAGGACCCATCGCTACGCTGAAGCTGCAGCTCCTGCCTCGGCAGAAGGGGCGGCTGGGCCATGAAACGGGGTGCTTTCCCCACATGTGGCTTGGCTGCGTGGACGAGGAACGGATGGCACAGATAGACCGTCCCTGCCGGACCCATCGCCAAGGCCTCGGGCCGCGGCTCGAATCCCTCGATGACGGGGACGATCTCCCGGAGTGCGAGACCCTCGTCCCCGGCGTTCGCGAGGCTGCGCGCGATGTCTCTGTGCGATCCGGGCAGGAGCCGGGTCGGTGCGTCGTCAGGGCCGACATCCGAGAACAGGAACAGCATCAGCAGAGCCCGCCCCTTCGACGAAACGTTGGCGCGCCAGTTCATGAAGTCCGGATCGTCCCAGCCGAAGCTCACATCGACGTGCCACCCGGTGTCGCCCGTGTCCTCCCGGGACGGAAAGCGGACAGGAAAGGTGCCCATCGCCCCACAGGGGAGCCACCGACCCGGGCCGACCAGTTGATCGAAAGCCTGATGCAGACGGGGCGTGTTGGCCGCTTCGAGGAACGGCTTGCCGCTATACATGCCGAGCCGGACGACCGGCTGGGTCCAGGTGATGGGATTGTCAGGATCACAGCCCGTGTCTCGCCAGAGGATCGCGCGAGCCGCATCAGCAGTTGAGCGCGGAAACGCGTCATCCAGCCTGACAAAGCCCTGATGAATGAAGTGCTCGATTTCAGCGCTGCCGAGAATGCAGCGGCCATCTTCGCCGTGGGTCATGGAGAGTCTCATATCGCTTTGGCGCCGCGACCTTCGTGGTCCGGCGCACATCTAGGTTTCGAGGCGAAAGCAAGCGGCGCAACGAAAGCGCCGCCGGATCAAGCCAGGAAGATGACCGTTGCGATGTTGGAGATGTTCATCATGACCGGACCACTTAAGCGCCGTCATCCGCTCCGCGCAAGATGAAGGTCCGCTAGGGGTCGAAAGCGGTCTTTAGCGCACGAACAGTCAGTGGCCATTGTCGAACCGCTGCGCACTTCCGGCGGTCCCCGCGCACGGCGTCGTAGGTGCGCCGCCTCGGACGTGACGGAGAACTATTCGGCGTCGCTCGCACTGGCCAGCTAACTTGGCTCCAATGCCGAAAACAGCCCCCTGTAATGTCCGCACCGGGTGGGCGGCTGACCTACAGAAATCGGATGGCAGGCTTCTCGAAACACACCACCTCGACGCATTCTTGCGGGGTCGCGATCAGGCAGGAGAAGGTCGTCTCGGGTTCTGAGGGCCGCACGTTCTTGCGATACTCAACCACATAGGGAGCGTCATCGCTCATGAATACGCCGACATCCGCGTCGCGCCCCTTCAGCAGGGGCTCGCCTCGGTAGGTTTCCAAATACTGGTGGAAGTCGCTTTCGGAATACGAACGAAAAGCGCGACGCGGATCGAACTGAAGTTCAACATGAGGCTCACCGCCGACCTCAAGCGTGACCATCAACGATCCCCCTTCGGATCGAAGGGAATGGAGATGAAAGTTGGCTGGTGGAGCATCTGTGTCAGTCATACCCAACCTTTCACTGTCCTCTGAAGGTCCGCAACGGGTCGAAAGCGGACGTCGGTCCCAAGGCCCAAAGCGGACTTTCGCCTAACCTGGAGCAGATAAGCGCGCTCCAGCGAAGCGCCTCGTAGGTGCGCCGACGTGGAAGACAGTGAGAACTACTGCACATCGGTCGGTTGGGCAGCCTAGCAGGACCAGTCCTAACTCTGAGCGGCCTAGAGAGACGGCTCGTCGTACCATTATGGCCCCCGACCTTTCGCGAGGTTCACCTCCTCGGTCACCAGCCGATAAGTCGCCACGGCTCGGTGATAATCGATCCAATCCTGACGGATCACGGGATCAGCGAACTGGTTGTTCAGCGGATCTGCGGCGTGGGTTTCCACCAGGTCGGGTTCGCGGTGATCTCGTTTGATGATCGCTTCGAGATAGACGTTGGCGATGTCATCAAACGGCGTGGGATCGTGATCGACGTGGATACCGTTCGGTAAGACCCGCGCGTGGGACTCTTCGCAAGTGATGAATCCGTCCGCTTCGATGGCGGCATCCTTCACCGCCGCCACCTGATCCACGATGGCCCGACGCATCCCCCGCTTCGCCTTGGCGAGGAAGAGGCTGATTGCGTCCGTCTTTAAACGTCGTCGGAACGGCGCTTTCACGCATTCATTCCAGCCAAACGACACGAACGCCCCGTCCTTGCCAAGGACGCCCATCTGAGGGTCTTTTCCGAGAAGGGTTAGGCCAAACCCTAGGAAGTTCGTCTCGCCGCCGAGAAGGACGATCTTTTCGTCCAGGCGCGGATGCAGGCCAATGACAACATTCCAGAACGGGTCTTTCTCCGGCCACCAGCGCGTCACCTGGTGGCTCAACCGCATGGCCTGAACCCTCTTCTGAGCCTCGGCTTTAAGCGCCTTGGCGGTCGTGTAGGTCACGCCGTTAATCGTGATGTTGGCCATTAGGAGGCGTGCTTTCGGTGCGGAGCCAAGCTCACTTCGTGGCGGCGATCTTCACGATCCCGCTTCGTCGAAACGGGGCGGATAACGCTCCGGTCACTCACGAATGCGGAGCTCAGGTGACTGGCTGGATGGGATGGTATGAGCGGCTCCAGCGAAATGGTTGCGCCCCTAATCGTCTTCCTTCGGCTTGGTGTTCAGCGACACGTTGATCCCGTCCGACGACCGGATCATCAATACCCGCGCATTCAGACCCGGAAGGTCAAACTCACCAGACGCGATCTCATAGCCGTTGGCGCCCTCGAAGCGATGGAGGGCGAAGGGGTGATCCGTCTCCACTTCCTCGACGGAGTATTTCAGCGTCAGCGTCTCGGCTTCGAACCGGTCGCCGTCCGCGTCGATGAGATAGGCACCGCTTCCAAGAGCGGTCAGTTCGCCAGCGATCGGCCCGTCACTTGTACCGGCGAAAAGCTCGGGCGGGAGGTGCCGGTTCAGGAAAGCTTGTCCCACCTCGGGGGTGATGGGTGAACCGTCTTGCATGTGGAGGCTCCGGATCGGGTTCGTGGGGTCCGACCGGCCCACGTCGTTCGGCTTGCAGCCGACATGGAAATCAATTGAGTGATAGGTGCGGAAGCGACCCACCAAAAACTTTGTCCCCACCCAATCGAACTGGCTGGCCTCAGCGAGCGTGGTTAGACCAATGTTGAGTGCTGCGGCCTTTTTACGGGCGGTGCCTGTGAATCCTTTTGCCGAAACAATCACGCCCTTGTGGACGCCGGTCTTCTCCAACTTGCGGGAAAAACCTTCGACGGCCTGAACGCCGATCAGCCGGGAGTGGTCCTTGCATTCCACAGCGGTGAGGTTGTCGCCATGATGGGTCTTTCTGACAATTACCACGTCGTGTTCGCGCTTCCGTCCGGTGTCCTTGTCGATCAGCCGCAGAGGCGAATGGATCGTCACGTCGTCATCGTGGGCGAAAGCTCGCTCCAACATGGCAACGAAATCTTGGAAGCGTTGGCCGGGACGTTCCGGCTTGGGGTCTGTCGGGTTCATCGGCGGGAACCTACAGCACCCAAACGCTGTCAACCAACGCACGCCAGACGGCGGCGGGGGCTACGTCCAATGACCCTAGCGGGTGCTCGCCGGTTGACGGCCGGAATGTTGCCAAGGTCTGTCGCTGGCAATCGCAGATCAGCGCGCTTTGGCCTAGTGCGTCGTAGGCGCGACCGGGACGATTCGAACTCTTACCGTTTTACAGGGTCGATCTGTCGTCGGACAATCGGTGAGGACTTCATCCAGATGCTGAATCTGCGGCTGACGATCCCGATCGCAAGGAGTGCCTCATGGGGACGGGCAACCAGCGAAAAAGGGGCGGAGGACGGCCATTAATTTGTGCTCTCGCGAGCGAACAGTCGGTCCAATCGCAAGAACGAAAAGGAAAGAAAAACGGAACTGCGTGTGCTTATTTTGCACACGGAACTTCATAAGTTATTGATATAAAACAGGGATCTACGCGATCGATCATCGGGGCGATCGAGAGGCGTCGGTCCATCGGGCGCGGTGCATACACCGAACTGCCGACCGAAGCGACATGGGGAACCGGGGGCAGCCTGAGCGGTTGTCGGATTCTCCAAGGAGGAATTTCCATGATCAGACCACTTCTCGCAGGCGTCGCCTGCGTCGCCCTTCTCGCGGCCTGCAACCAGGAACAGAGCCCGGAACCCGTCGACAAGGCCCAGGACATGGCCGCGGGCCCGGTCGGGCAGATGTCGGCCGCCACGCTCGGCGCCAACACCGTTGGCGGCTATGTGTCGAACGCCGCCGAAGGCGACATGTACGAAATCATGGCCGCCGACATCGCGCTGGAACGCACGCAGAACGCGCAGGTCCGGGAGCTGGCCCAGATGATCAAGACCGATCACACGGCCGCCTCCAACGCCATGAAGTCCGTGGTTCCGCAGGCCGCGCCGGACGTTCAGATTCCAACCGAACTGGATGAGCGCCGCCAGGGCATGCTCGACAACCTGCGCTCCGCCTCGGCCGACGACTTCAACCGGGTCTACCTCGACCAGCAGATCGCAGCCCACAACGAGGCGGTGACCCTGCACCGCGGGTTCTCGGACAATACCGATGCGCCGCAGCTGGCCGAGCACGCCCGCACGGTTCTGCCGAAGATCGAAATGCATCTGCGCCAGGCGCAGGAGATCAAGGCGGCGATGTAATCAGTCAATGGCGACTGAAAGGAAGGCCGGCGCCGATCAGGCGCCGGCCTTTTCGCGTTCATCGTCCTCTTCCAGCGCCTCGGCCGCCTCCTCGTTGAGGGCCGTGCCCTCGCGGCGGGGCTTGATGTAGGGCTCGGGCCGGGTGGTGGCGATATTGCCCCGCATCAGCGAGCGGCCGCCGGTGATGCCCTCGACCAGCTGGATGGAGAGACGCTGGTCATCGCGGCGACGGACGTCCTCGATGCTGTCGCGCGCCTCATCGGCGGAGAAGCCCAGATCGATCAGCACCTGCTCTCCAAAAACCAATGCGGATTCAAAGGTTTCTCGGATCTGATATTCCACGCCGGCCTGGATCAGGCGGATGGCGTGGCCGCGGTCGTAGGCTCGGACGAACAGTTTGGTTAGTGGGAACTCGGATTTGACCAGCTCGACGATGCGGTCGGCGGTCTCCTGGTTGTCGACGCAGACGAGGATGGTTTCGGCCTCGCCGGCGCCGGAGGCCCGCAGGACGTCGAGGCGGGCGCCGTCGCCATAGTAGACCTTGAAGCCGAAATCCCCGGCGGCCTGGATCATCTCGACGTCCATGTCGATGATCGAGACATCGACGTCGCGGGCCAGCAGGGGCTGGGATACGACCTGGGCGAAGCGGCCGAAGCCGATGATCAGCACCCGTTCGCGCAGGTCGGCGGCGCGGTCGACGCCGTCGGCGTCGTCGGGCGACAGATCCTCGTTCGGACGCAGCCGGTCGGCCAGCATGACCCTGAGCGGCGTCAGGGCCATCGACAGAATGACCACGGCCGAGAGAATGGCGGCGGTGCGCGCATCGAACAGGCCGGCGGCGAAGGCGGTCGAGTAGATGACGAAGGCGAACTCGCCCCCCTCGCCCATCAGGGCGGCGCGCAGCAGGCTCTCGCCATGCCGGCGCTTGAGCCGGGCCACGGCGTAGACGGCGATCATCTTGGCCGACATGAAAGCGGCCAGTCCGCCCAGCACCCAGGCCCAGTCGGCGAACACCACGCGCACGTCCAGCGACATGCCGACGCTGAGGAAGAACAACCCCAGCAGCAGGCCGCGGAACGGCTCGACGTCGGCCTCGAGCTGGTGGCGGAAGGTCGATTCCGACAGCAGCACCCCGGCGAGGAAGGCGCCCATCGCCATCGACAGGCCGCCGAGGTTCATGGCGTAGGCGGCGCCCAAGACCACGAACAGGGCGCCCATGGTCATGACCTCGCGGCCGCCGTAGCGGGCCAGCAGGCGGAAAAACGGATTCACCACCCAGCGCCCGGCGACATAGACCAGCGCCACCGCGCCGATCGCCAGGCCGACGGTCATCCAGATAGGGTTGCCGGTCTCCACCGCCGAGCCGTAGGTCCCCGCCAGCACCGCCACCAGGGCCAGCAGGGGGACGATGGCGAGGTCCTCGAACAGGAGGATGGAGATGACCCGCTGTCCGGCGGGGGCGGCGTTCTCATTGCGCTCCTGCAGCAGCTGCATGACGATGGCCGTCGAGGACAGGGCGAAGCCGAAGCCGGCGATCACGGCGGCGTACCAGGCCAGGCCGGCGGCGAGGGCAAGTCCGGTCAGCAGCACGGCGCAGACCAGCACCTGGACCGCGCCAAGGCCGAAGATCTCGCGACGCAGGCTCCACAGACGCGCCGGCCGCATCTCGAGACCGATGATGAACAGGAACATAACGACGCCGAGTTCGGCGACGTGCAGGACCGACTCCGGATCGCGCACCACCCCGAGGGCGGAAGGGCCGATCAGCAGGCCGGCGGCCAGATAGCCGAGCACCGAGCCAAGGCCCAGGCGCCGGAACAGGGTGGCGGCCACGACCATCGCCGCCAACAAGGCGACCGCGTGTCCCAGACCCATGCTGGTCGTCTCGTGCATCGCCGGTCCCCTGTCTGCGTGAGCGGTCATTGTGGCGATGCCGGCGGGCGGACGCCAGCCCGACGCGTCAGGCATCGTCAGGCGACCCGGAAGCCGATCGGCGGGATGATCGAAGGCGTGCTGATGGCACGGAACAGGGAGTGACGCCGATGACGACCTATCCGCTGAGACGCAGTCTGGCCGCCGTGCTGGCGGTGTCCCTCGCCGGGCCGCTGGCCTCCGCGCCGGTCATGGCCGGCGTCGGGCCGGACCTCGCCCGGGACGGGGTGGTCTCGCCCGACAACTGCCGCGCGGTCGGGATCGACCTGGCCCCGGCCCGGCCGGAAGTCTATCGGGGCCGGGTCGCTCCGACGGGCGGCGCCTATGCGATGACGGCGCCCATGCCGCCGCCTCCCCCGCCTCCGCCTCCGCCTCCGCCCCCGCCCCCGGCTCCGATGGCGGCGCAGAGGGACGAGGTCATCGTCTCGGCCTCCCGGGTGCGCGGCGTGCCTGCCCACGTCCCGCCGCCAGCGACGGTCGCGCCCGACACCGAACGCTATCCCGACGCGACCCCCAACCCGGTCAAGCGCGTGGCCGACGCGCCGGTTTCGACCTTCTCGATCGACGTCGACACGGCCAGCTATTCCAACGTCCGCCGCTTCATCGAGGAGGGTCGGCTGCCGCCCGCCGATGCGGTGCGGGTCGAGGAGATGATCAATTATTTCGACTACGGGTACGACCGGCCGCGCTCGGCGTTGGAGCCGTTCGCCGTCACCACCGCCGTCGTAGCCTCGCCATGGTCGCAGGAGCGGCGGATCGTCCATGTGGCGCTGCAGGGCTATGAGCTGCCCGAGCGTCAGCGGAGGCCGCTGAATCTGACCTTTATGGTTGATGTCTCGGGCTCGATGCATTCGCCGGACAAGCTGGCCCTGGCCCAGTCGTCGATGAACCTGATCATCGACCGGCTGCGGCCGCAGGACCGGGTGGCGGTGACCTATTACGCCTCGGACGTCGGCACCGCCGTGGGGCCGACGCCGGGCGACCAGAAGCTGAAGCTGCGCTGCGCCGTGGCGGCCCTGAACGCCGGCGGCTCGACCGCCGGAGCGCAGGGCATGGTCAACGCCTACAGCCAGGCCGAGGCCGCCTTCGGGCGCGACAAGGTCAACCGCATCCTGATGTTCACCGACGGCGACTTCAACGTCGGGGTCACCCAGGACCAGCGGCTGGAGGACTATGTCGCCGCCAAGCGCGGGACAGGCATCTATCTGTCGGTCTACGGCTATGGCCGCGGCAATTACCAGGACGCGCGGATGCAGGCCATCGCCCAGGCCGGGAACGGCACGGCGGCCTATGTGAACGACCTCGACGAGGCGCGGCGGCTGTTCGGTCCGGCCTTCGACCGCGGGGCCTTCCCGATCGCCGACGACGTGAAGATCCAGGTCGAGTTCAACCCGGCGCGGGTCAGCGAGTACCGGCTGATCGGCTATGAGACGCGGCTGCTGAACGAAGAAGATTTCAGCAATGACCGCGTCGATGCGGGCGAGGTCGGCTCCGGAGCGTCGGTGACGGCGCTGTACGAGATCACTCCGGTGGGCGGGCCGAGCCAGATCCCGGAACGCCGGTACGACACCAACCGCATCGGCGTCGGCGGCGGCGATCCGACGGGCGAGATCGGCTTCGTCCAGGTTCGTTACAAGCTGCCGGGCGAGCGCGACTCGCGGCTGATGCAGCGGGTGGTGGCGAGCACGCCCGGCCGGCCGGCGGAGAGCACGCGCTGGGCACTGGCGGTGGCCGCCTTCGGGCAAAAACTGCGCAACGATCCGTGGATGGGCGCGGGGTACGGCTGGGACGAGATCCTGGAGCAGGCCCAGGGCGCTCGCGGCGAGGATCCGTACGGCGAGCGGGCGGACTTCGTGCAGCTGGTGCGCGCGGCCGGGGCGATGGAGGGGCAGGCGCGGCCTTAGCCGCGGACCTTGTCATCCCGGACGCCGCGCAGGCGGCGATCCGGGACGGCAGCCATACAGCGACGAACTCCCGGAAATCGCAGCGCGATTGTCCGGGAGCAGCGCGGCCCTCGCGCCATACCTGACCTGTCTCCCGGATAGCTGCTGCCGCAGCTTCCGGGAGTAGTGTTATTGTGGCGTGCGCCGTCCCGGCTCTCCGCTTCGCTTCGGCCGGGATGACAAGCGCTGAACCTTCTTCGAGCGGAGTTCGGACGTCGTTGCGCCAGCCCTCTCCCAATGGGAGAGGGTTCGTGCATGATGCCGCGTGCTTGAACTCTCCCCGAAAATTGCCCGCCGTATCGCGCTGTCCGCCCAAGGCTTCGGCCGCAAGCCCCCCGCCTCGCCCGGCCGGACGCATGTCAGGGACCTGGTCGGCCGCCTCGGCGTCGTCCAGATCGACAGCGTCAATGTGGTGACGCGGACCCACTATCTGCCGACCTTTTCGCGGCTGGGGGACTATCCGCGCGAGGCGCTGGAGGCCGAGGCCTGGGGGGCGCGGCGGGGGCTGTTCGAATACTGGGGGCATGAGGCGTCGCTGCTGCCGATGGAGTTGCAGCCGCTGCTGCGCTGGCGCATGGCGCGGGCCGAAGGCGGGGCGATGTGGACCGGGCTGGCGCGGTTCGGCCGCGAGCGGCGGGACTATATCGACGGGGTGCTGAAGGAGATCGAGCGGCGCGGGCCGGTCACCGGCGCCGACTTCAACGACGCGCCTCGCGGAGCGCCCGGCTGGTGGTCGTGGTCGGACGGCAAGCGGGCGCTGGAGTGGCTGTTCTGGGCCGGGAAGATCACCACGAAGACCCGGCGCGGCTTCGAGCGGGTCTATGACCTGACAGAGCGCGCCCTGCCCCCGCGCATCGTCGGCCTGCCGACGCCGGACGAGGCGGACGCGCAGCGGGAGCTGGTGCGCATCTCGGCGCGGGCGCTGGGCGTGGCGACACAGGCGGACCTGCGGGACTATTTCCGGCTGCCGCTGGCCGAAACCAGGGCCAGGGTGATGGAGCTGGTCGAGGCGGGGGAGCTGACGCCGGTGACGATCAAGGGGTGGCGGCATCCGGCCTATCTGGCGCCGGGGGCGCGGACGCCGCGCAAGGTGGTCGGGGCGGCGCTGCTGTCGCCGTTCGACAATCTGATCTGGACGCGCGACCGGACCGAGCGGCTGTTCGGAACGCGGGTGCGGCTGGAGATCTACACGCCGGCGCACAAGCGGTTGCACGGGTATTATGTGCTGCCGTTCCTCGAGGACGAGGCGATCACGGCGCGGGTCGATCTGAAGTCGGACCGGCAGGCCGGGACGCTGCGGGTGCAGGCGGCGTGGCGCGAGCCGGACGCGACGGCGGAGACGGCGGAACGACTGGCCGCGGAGCTGAACCGGATGGCCGGCTGGCTGGGGCTGGAGGTGGTCGAGGTCGCGGGCAAGGGCGATCTGGCGCAGACTCTGGCCGGGGCGGTCAGGGTCTGACGATTTCGACCAGTCCAGAGGGCCGTTCTGACCATTGACCGGTCAGCCTGACCTGCCAGTCCCGGGATATCGAACCGGGAAACCCGGGACAAAACCGGGACCGAAGCGGGACAGGTCGAGGACAAACCCGGGATATCGGGCGGGACAGGCGGGATATGCGCGACAGGTTCGGCGCCGGAGAAAGGCCGCCCCGGTTCCGGGACGGCCTTCGCGGGGGACGGTCGGCTACCAGCGGGTGCGGTAGAGCGAACGCTGGAGCTGGTATTCGACCCGGTCCAGCCGGCGGTCGAGATCGACGTATTCGGCCCGGCTGAGCCCGTTGCGGGCGTAGCGCCGTTCGAGGGCCTGATACTGGTTCAGCTGCAGGGCGAGGCTGCGGGCCTCGAGACGATGGACCCCGCCGCTCCAGGCGAGACGGTCGACGTGCTGCGACAGGACCCGGGCGCGGTAATGCAGATCGCGCGGGGTCCGGGCGTAGCCGCGCGTCGGACCGTAGCCCCAGGGTTGGCTGTAGCCGGGCGAGCCGACGCCGATGCTGAGGCTGAAATTCTGGGCGAGCGCCGGGGTCGCGACCGTGACCGCGGACGCCGCCAGCAGGGGGAGCAGGGCTTTCCTGATCAGGGCGGTCTTCATGGCGTTTGTCCTTTCGGAGCCGGGACGATTCCCGGGGATGGGGGCCATAAAGCAGGTCGCGGGTGACACGACCCTGAGCGGCTCGTTGTCCGGCCGTCAGGAACCGGCGCCGGGCCCGGGGGTTCTGTCGGCAAGCCGACACACAGGAGAAGACCCGATGAAAGTACGCGACGTGATGAGCAAGGACGTGCAGGTCGCCCGACCGGGAGACACCCTGCAGGAGGTCGCCTCGCGCATGGCCAGCGGCGACTTCGGCTTCATGCCGGTGGCCGACGGGGACCGTCTGATCGGCACGATCACCGACCGCGACATCACCGTGCGGGCCGTGGCCGGCGGCGCCTCGTTCAGCTCGCCGGTGGTGGAATACATCAGCCGCGACGCCCAGACCGCCTATGCCGACGACGACCTCAAGACGGTGCTGGACGCCATGGGCTCGAAACAGATCCGCCGTCTGCCGGTGCTGGACAAGGACGAGCGCCTGGTCGGGGTGGTGTCGCTGGGCGACCTGTCGACGCGGGTGAAGGAGAAATACGCGGGCGAAGCGCTGGAAGACATTTCGCGGTCATAGGCCGCGGAACGGGAGCGGGCGTGACCCCGCTCCCGTCAGCTCAGCGGACCGCCGTGCAGTCGCTGGCGACGCACTCGGCGAAGCACTGGGCGAAGGCGGGATTGTTTTGCGGCAGGCCGAACTGCTGAATGCAACCGCGACGACAGTAGACGGCGCACGGCAGGCTCTGGGCGCTGGCGATCGGGGTGACGAACGCCCCGCTCAGAATCAGGAACGCGGCCGAGAAGGCGGCGGTATGGCGGATGTGACGAAGCGACATGACGGGATCCCTTCCATGCGTCCGCGTGATGCGGACCCACCATCTTTAGTCGCGTAGAGGTCAAGTTCTCAACCTCTGGTAAGGCAAACCCCCACAAATTTCGGTGATGGAAACCGGCTGCTAACCGTAGGCGCGCATGGTCGCGGGTCAGGTACGGAGAGAAGCGATGGCGCGCGCGCAGTTCCAGAAGGGCCAGAAGGTCTGGGTCGAGTGTGTCGGCGCCTGGGCCCAGATCGAGAAGGTCCAGCCCGTCTGGGCCAAGGGTTTCGAAGAGCCGGTGCGGGTGACCTATGACGTCGGCCTCGGCCGCGAGTTTCTGGGCCACGAACTGCTGCTGCCGAGCGAAGACCCGGCCGCCAACGCCGGCGAGAGCTGGCGGCTGATGCGGGCGCGCAACAAATGGCAGACGGCCGAGGACACGCCGCACCACCCCTTCCCGGGCACCTATCCGGTGGTGGTCACCGACAAGGCCGACTGGGGCGGCTGGCGCGTGCCGGGGGCGGAATACGACCGCGATCCGGAGCAGATCGAATTCCAGGCCCGGCTGATCGCCGCCGCGCCGCGGCTGATGGCCCTGGCCGAGCGGATGGTGGCGGCGGTCGACGACGCGCCCGAGGACGCGCCGCCGGAGATGCAGATGCTGGCCCGGGACGCGCGCACCCTGCTGAAGACGGTCACCGACGTGCTGGGGGCGCCGGAGATGGCCGCCGCGCCGTCGCGGGCCGCCTGACGCACGCGGACCGTCCCCGCAATTGAACGACCGGTCGGGCCACCAGGCCTCGACAGGAATCCGCGACGCAGCCTAGATTCAGCCATCGTCGTCGAATCGTCCGGGAGAGCGCCTTGCGGGGCAGCGAGCGCCGCATAACCCCGCAAGGACGGCGCGCCCAGGACCGGCGCAAGGGCGCGCCCGCATGGGTGCGGATCGCCATCCTCGCCGCGACCCTGGCCGTCGCCGCCTATGTGCTTCTTTTCGCTCGCGAAATGGCGCGTCCGGGCCAGGAGGCCGACGCCCTGCGCATGGCCGCGGTCGACCGCGAGGCGCGGATGCTGGCGCTGGAGCTGGAGACCCGGGTCGCGCCGGTGGAGACCGCGGTGCGCGCGGCGGCGCAGTTCGCGGGGGCGCGGGCGCTCCAGCAGGCCCGGGCGGCCGAGCCGGACAGCGCCTTCGCCGTGATCGACCCGAACGGAAGCGTGACGGCGGCGGCCGGCGCCTCTCCCGCCGCCTTCGAACCCACGCCGGGCAAGCCGGGGCTGGCGGCCGACGGCGCCGCCCTGCTGGTCCCGGGCCCGCTGGCCGACGGAAGCCGGCTGCTGGGGCGGGCCCCCCTGCCCTCGCTGCGGACAGCCGACGGCGTCGATCTGTGGCTGCTGTCCGGACCGCGCACGCCGCTGGCCGGCGGCTCCGGGGCGCGGACGCCGCCGGGCCTGGATCAGGCTCCGGCCGACGGACAGGGTCAGGGCGTGACCCTGTCGCTGGACGAGGGCGCGGTGCGGCGGACGACGGTGGCGGTGGGCGACACCGGCCTGATCGCCGTCGCCTCGACTCCGGTCAGCGTCGGCGCGGGGGCCCTGCTGGACGACGCCTGGGTGCTGGCCGCGCCCCTGATCGTCGGCGTGGCGGTGCTGCTGCTGACCCTGCTGCAGCAACGTCGGCAGCTGGGCATCAGCCGCGAGTGGGCGGCGTCCGAGCGCCGTTTCCGCGGCGCCGTCGAGGCGGCGCGGTGCGGCGTCTGGGACTGGGACCTGGAGAGCGGCCAGCTGATGCTGTCGGACTATATGGCCGACCTGATGGGGCTGGAGCGAACCGGCCTGGTCTCGGACGAGGCCTTCATGGAGCGGATCCACCCGCGCTATCGCGGCGCCGTCGAGCACGCCGTGCGTCAGGCCGAGACCTTCGGCGCCTTCGAGGTCAGCTTTCCGGTGCCGGACGCCGGCGGCCGCGCCCGCTGGATCGACGCCAGGGGCCAGGCGCGCGGCGAGCGGGGCGAGGCGGGGTCCGGCTCCATCCTCGGCATCGCCCTGGACACCACCGAGGCGCGGCGCGCCAAGGCCCATGCCCAGGCGGCCGAAGGCCGGCTGCGCGACGGCATCGAGAGCGTCTCGGACGCCTTCGTCCTGTTCGACCGGCACGGCCGGCTGATCCTGTCCAACCAGGCCTTCGAGGACGCCTTCAGCTTCGAGCCGGGCGTTGTGCGCAGGGGCGCGCTGAAGGCGGACCTGAACCAGATCGCCGGGCTGGCGATCAAATCCGAACAGCCGGCGCCGGGGGGCCGGGCCGGGGCTCGCGAGGTCGAGCTGCACGACGGCCGCTGGCTGCAGCTGGTCGAGCGTTTCACCTCGGACGGCGGCTCGGTGGTGTCCGCCGCCGACATCACCGCCATCAAGCAGAAGGAGGCCGAGCGCCAGCGCGCCACCGAGCGGCTGCACGTCACCATCACCGAGCTGGAGGACCGCGAGGAGAAGCTGTCGTCGCTGGCCCGCAAATACGAAATCGCCATGACCCGGGCCGAGGCGGCGAACCAGGCCAAGTCGGAGTTCCTGGCCAATATGAGCCACGAGCTGCGCACGCCGCTGAACGCCATCAACGGCTTCTCGGAGATCATGGCCGGCGAGATGTTCGGGCCGCTGGGCGACGCCCGCTACAAGGGCTATGCCGCCGACATCCTGCGGTCGGGCCAGCATCTGCTGAGCCTGATCAACGACATCCTCGACATGGCCAAGATCGAGGCCGGCAAGCTGACGCTGCACTATGAGGCGGTGTCGATGAAGGAGATCGTCGACGACGCGGCCCGGCTGATGCGCGGGCGGGTCGAGGAGGCAGGGCTGAAGCTGCTGGTCGACGCGCCCGACCTGCCGACCATCGAGGCCGACCATCGCGGCCTGAAGCAGGTGGTGCTGAACCTGCTGTCGAACGCGGTCAAGTTCACGCCCGAGGGCGGCGACATCGTCGTGGCCCTTTCGCGCGAGGACGACGACCGGATCCGCGTGGCCGTCACCGACACCGGCATCGGCATCGCCGCGGACGATCTGGCGCGGCTGGCGCGCCCGTTCGAACAGGTCGAGGGACAGCATTCCAAGACCACCCAGGGCACCGGCCTGGGCCTGGCCCTGACCAAGTCGTTGATCGAGCTGCACGGCGGAACGCTGACGATGGAGAGCGAGCCGGGACGCGGGACGACGGTCAGCTTCGACGTGCCGATCCGCAAGCCGGCGGACCCTGCCGACGCCGGCGCGGCCTTCCGGAACCGGCAGGCGGCCTAGACGTCAGTTGGCCGCAACCGCCTTTTCGGCGGACGCCCCGCGATTTGGCTCCCTCGCCCCCCCGCCGCGTTTGCGGGCGAGAATCTCGGCCAGGATCACCCGGTCGGCCGGCTCCAGGTCCGCCAGCAAGGTGACGGCTTCCGCCTCCAGACGCCGCCGGCCGCGCAGTTCAGCGGCGCGGGACTGATCGAGCAGGGCGATCAATCGGGCCGGGTCGAACTCCGGCGATCGGGCCAGGGCGAGGGCCTCGCGCCGCTTGCCGCGGGCTTCCTCGAAATCGGGTCGCGCCGACAGGGCGGCGGAGCGAAGCGTCTGGCGAACCGCGGGCTGAACCTCGGGGCTGAGCCGACCGACGAGGCCCATCGGCGAGCGGGTGCGGCCGGGCGTCTGCTGGGCCTCGGCGCGGCTTTCCACCCGCTCCCGGTTGATCACCAGGGTCGCCCCGGCCGCGAGGGCGAACAGGTTGAGGGCGACCGACGCCGCCAGCGCGATTTTCAGGGTCCTGCCGCTCAATTGAGCACCTCCGTGTCGTCGATCGCCAGAAGCGAGGCCTGATACAGCACGGCGTCGGCCTGGAGGTCGGCGGTGACATGGCCGGTCAGGATGACGCCCGCCACGACGCCGGCGCAGGCGGCCGCGGCCCAGCCGGCGCCGAAGACCAGCGACAGGCGATCGATCCACACCCGGCCCGTGCGTCCGACCTGACCGCCGGCCGAAGCGGCGGCGGCCAACACCCGGTCGCGCAGGGCCATGGAGACCTGGGGCGTCGGGGAGCGATGCAGCAGGGCGTCGATCGCATCGGCCTCGGCCAGGGCCGGGCGCGCGACCTCATCCCGGGCGGCGACGAAGGCCTCGGCCGCCGCGCGCTCGCCTTCGGGCCAGCGACGCCGATCGGCTCCATAGGCGGCCGTCAGGGCGAGGAAGCGTTCCGCGGTCATCATGTTCCTACTCCTTCGGCGCCCGGCCGGTGATCGGCGAGCGCCAGCCTCAAGGCCCGCCGTCCCCGCGACAGCAGGCTCTCCAGAGCCTCGATGCTGACCGCCATCAGGCCGGCGGCCTCGATATTGGTCAGTTCCTGATAGTGGCACAGCACGATGGCCTCGCGCTGGCGGTCGGGCAAGCGGGCGAGGGCGGCGTTGACCGCCGCGCCGGTGTCGGCGGCGATCAGCCCGCGATCCGGCGCCGGTCCGTCGTCCCCCCGGTCCGGCATGACGTCGGTGGGGACCTCGCGACGCCGCCTCAGACGGTCGTAGCAGAGGTTGAGCGCCACCCGGTGCAGCCAGGTGTCGAACTTCGCCTTGCCCGGGACCCAGCGCGGGGCCTGACGCCACGCCCGCAGCATCGCATCCTGGGCGACGTCCTCGGCCTCGACCGGATCGCCGAGCATGCGCTGGGCGAGCGCCAGCATGCGCGGCAGCTTGCGCGCGACCATCGCCTGGACGGCCGCGGGGTCGCCCTGACCCACGCGGCGCACCAGATCCTCGTCGGGGTCGGCGAAGCTCGCCATCCGGCCTCGTGCAAACGTTCCAGCAAGGCCGGGAAGGTCGAGGACCGCCGCGCCCGTCATCTGCTTACTCCGAAGCGGGCGCCGAAGGCGACGCCTGTTGCGCCGGACGGGCGGCGCGGTTTTGCGACATCCGCTCGCGACGGTGTTCGCGGCGATCGGCGCGGGCGGCCTGACGCTCGGCGGCGGTGACGAAGCCGTCGCTGTCGGCGTCGAGGCGGGCGAAGGCGGTTTCGGCCCCGGTGCGGGCCTCGGCGATCACGACCGGGCCGCGAGCCTCGGCGCGGTCGCCGCGCCCGGGACGCCGATGGGCGCGGTCGGGGCGGCGGCCGCGTTCGGCGCGGGCTTCGCCGCGGGCCGTGAACTCGGCCTTGCTGAGGGAGCCGTCATTGTCGACGTCGAGCCGCTCGAACCGGGCGTCGGCGCGTT
Organism: Pseudomonadota bacterium; assembly: GCA_034189955.1. GTDB lineage: Bacteria > Pseudomonadota > Alphaproteobacteria > Caulobacterales > Caulobacteraceae > Brevundimonas. Next base: position 32,209 of record JAXHTU010000005.1, read on the forward strand.
GGGCGCGGCGAGCCTGGGCGGCGGCGCGCATTTCGTCGGCGGTGACCGAGCCGTCGCCATTGGCGTCGGCGGCGGCGAGGCGTTCGACGCGGGCGGCGACGAACTCGGCCTGGCTGAGGCGCCGATCGGCGTCGGCGTCGGCGCGCATGCCGCGCGCGTGCGGGCGCTCGGGCGATTGCTGGGCGACGGCGACGCCGCCGGCGACGATGACCAGGGCGGCGAGGCCGCCGGCCAGAAGGGTCTTTTTCATCTCGATGTCTCCATGGCCGCTCAAGGCGGCCGTGCATCCCTGTCTGGAGACTCAAACGCGGTTGGCGTCAGTCTCCGTCGCCGACCGGCGGCAGGGCGGCCTCCCAGGCCGCGCGCGCGGCCCTGCGGGTCTCGGCCAGGCCGGCCTTGAGGCCGTCGTAGTCGGCGAAGCCTGCCGCCTTGGCCAGCCGGGCGCGGAATCCTTCCGGCTCGTGGTCGGGATCGGGGCGGTCGTCGAAGGCGGCGCCGAGGATCTGGCTGAGCGCCTGCTGCAGCCTCCAGGCCTCGGCCAGTTCGGGATCGTCGGACAGGGCCTCGAGGGTGGAGGAGGTCATCGGCCCGCCTTCCCGGGCGCGCCGGAGCTGGCGCACCTGCGCGACGAATTCGGCGTCGACCTGGCCGCCGGGGGCCAGTTTGACGTCCCAGTCGCCCTGCGGCGGCCGCTGGCGCGCCATGCGGTCGCGCATCCGGCGGGCGTCCGCGGCGAAGCTGACGCCCGGGCGGGGATGGCGCAGGATCGCCTCCAGCGAGGCTGAAACCCGGGCGGCGAACCCGGGGCTGTCGGCCCAGATGACGCGGGCGCGGGTCAGGGCCATGAGCTCCCAGGTGTCCGCCTCGCCGGCGTAGTAGTCCTCGACCGCCGAGAGACGCAGCGACACCGGCCCCTTGGCGGCGCCGGGGCGCAGCCGCATGTCGACCTCGTACAGCCCGCCCTCGGCGGTGTGGGCCGACAGGGCCGCGATCAGCCGCTGGGTGAAGCGCGAGTAGAAGACCCCGGCCGCCCACTGTTTGACGCCGGAGACGGCCTCGGCCGGGGCGTCATAAACGGTCATCAGGTCGAGGTCCGAGGTGGCGGTCATCTCGCGCGAGCCGGCCTTGCCGAGGGCGAGCACGGCGACCTGACCGCCCACGAGCGCCCCGCCCTGCCGGATCGTCTCGTCCATGGCGGCGGGGGCGAGGGCGCCGAGGCTGGCGTCGGCGAGTGCGGTGTAGGCGCGGCCGGCGGCCTCGGGTCCGGCGCGGCCGGTCAGGGTCTGGACGCCGATGCGGAACATCTGCTCGCGATGCAGCCGGCGCACGGCGTTCATGGCGGTCTCGAAGTCGGGGGCGGCGGCGGCCTCGCGCCGGATCTGGTCGGCGACGCCGGTGTCTTCCTCGATCGGGCGGGCGAAGCGGGCGTCCAGCATGCTGTCGAGGGCGGCGGGATAGCGGCCGAGGGTGCGGGCCAGGCGCGGGGCGAAGGCCATGACGCCGACCACGAGGTCGAACAGCTTCGGCTGGGCGAGGAACAGGGCCTGGACCTGGACCCCGCCGCTGAGCGCGGAGAAGAAGACGGCGAAGCGGCGGAAGGCGGCGTCGGCGGCCCCGGTGTCGGCGAGGGCGGTCAGCAGCCGGGGGGCCAGGCGGGTGAACAGCTCGCGGCCGCGCGCGGCGCGGGTGGCGGGGATGCGGCCGTGGTGCCAGCCGCGGATCGTGTCGGCCACGCCGGCCGGCTCGGAAAAGCCCATGCGGGCGAGGGTCGCCAGCGTCTCGGGATCGTTCTCGACGCCGGTGAAGACCAGCGAGCCCCACGGCGACGACAGTTCCTCGCCGCCCTCGAACAGCTCGCCATAACGCTGGTTGACCCCGACCAGCAGCGCCTCGACCCGGGAGTCGAAGACGGAGAGATCCGCCTCGCCCGCCAGGGCCGCGACCCGGGCGCGCGCCCCCGCCTCGACCGGCAGGGTGTGGGTCTGTTCGTCGTCCAGCATCTGCACCCGGTGCTCGAGCCCCCGCAGGGCGATGTAGGCGGCGGTCAGTTCGGTGCAGGCGTCGGGGTCGACGTGGCCGGCGTCGCGCAGGGCGGCGAGAGCCTCGACCGTGCGCGGCGCGCGCAGGCCGGGGTCCCGGCCGCCGAGGATCAGCTGCTGGGTCTGGGCGAAGAACTCGATCTCGCGGATGCCGCCGCGGCCCAGTTTCAGGTTGGCGCCGGCGGCCTCCAGCCCCTCGCCGGTCTTGTGGACGTGGATCTGGCGCTTGATCGACTGGATGTCGAGAATGGCCGGATAGTCGAGGCTGCGGCGCCAGATGAAGGGGATCAGGGCGTCGAGGAAGTCCTGCCCGGCGCCGACGTCGCCGAGCACGGCGCGGGCCTTGATGAAGGCGGCGCGCTCCCAGTTCTGGCCGACGCTTTCGTAATAGGCGAGGGCCATGGGGGCGGCGACGACGGGCGGGGTCGAGGACGGATCGGGGCGGAGGCGCAGGTCGACGCGGAAGACGTAGCCGTCGCCGGTCCGTTCCTGCATCAGGGTCGCCAGCGACTGGGCGAGGCGGTCGACGAAACGCTGCGGCTCGACGCCCTCGGCCAGGGCCGGGATCAGGGCGTCCGGCTCCCAGAACAGGCTGATGTCGATGTCGGACGAGTAGTTGAGCTCATAGGCGCCGTGCTTGCCCATGGCGAGGCCGAACAGGCCGGGGACGGGGCCGCGCGGGTCGTCGGCGGCGCTGACCAGCTTGCCGCGCTCCCGCTGGTCGTGGGCGACCGCGCGCAGGGCGGCGTTGACCGAGGCGTCGGCGAAACGGCTGAGGGCGCCGGTGACCTGATCGAGATCCCAGACGCCGCCGAGGTCGGCCACGGCGGTCAGCAGGTGAAGCTGGCCCTTGAGCCGGCGAAGAGGCGCGCGCAGGTCGTCGGAGCCGCCGACGAGGGCGTCCGTCCCGGTCAGGATCGCGGCGAGACGGGCCTCGGGCGCCTCGTCGAGCACGGAGCGCAGGCTGTCGGGCCAGCGCCGGGCGAGGCCGAACAGATAGGGCGAGGCGGCGAAGACCGGCGCGAGGACGGGCCAGGCGCCGTCGAGGGTCGGGGTCCAGCCGCCCTCGGCCGCGGCCCCGGCCAGACGTTCGCGGGCGCGGGTTTCTGCCTCGACGTCGACGATCGGGCCGCAGGGCGTCAGCCGTCGGGCCAGGGCCTCGCTCACGCGGCGTCCGCCGGCGGGATGACGAGGGCCACGCGCAGGCCCGGGCCGAAGCCGCCGTATTCGCCGGGGCCCTCGTCAAGCTGGACCCGGCCGCCATGGGCCTCCAGCACCGCGCCGACGAGCGACAGGCCGAGGCCGGAGCCGGCCTCGGTGCGGCTGTTGTCGAGACGGACGAAGCGCTGAAGCACGCGCTCCCGGTCGGCCTCGGGCACGCCGGGGCCGGTGTCGGTGACCGAGAATTCGATCTCGCCCGAGCTGCGTCGCCGGGCCCGCAACATCACGGCGCCGCCCGGCGGGGTGTATTTGATGGCGTTGTCGATGACGTTGGCCAAGGCCTGGGCGAGGAAGGGGCGATTGGCTTCGACCATCAGGCCGCGCTCGATCTCGGCCGAGAACTCCAGCCCCTTGTCCTCGCTGGCGGGCTCGTAGAGCTCGGCCATGTCGGCGGCGAGATCGCCGGCGTCGAACAGCTGGGGGTCCGGGGTGCGGCCGGCGGCCGCCTGCAGCCGGGCGATCGCAAGGACCGTGTTGAAGGTCTTGAGCAGGCTGTCGGCCTCGTCGAGGGCCAGCTGCAGGGCGTCGACGCCGTTGATCTTGCCGGCCTCGGCGTCGATCAGCGACACCTCCAGCTTGGCCCGCATGCGGGTGAGCGGCGAGCGCAGGTCGTGGGCGATGGCGTCGCCGGCGTGACGAATGGAGGCCATCGAGCCCTCCAGCCGGTCCAGCATGGTGTTGAGGCCGGCCCCCAGTTCGTCCAGCTCGTCGCCGGAGTTGCGCACGGGAGCCCGGGCCTTGAGGTCGCCTTCCTGAACGGCGGTGACCACGCGATTCAGCCGCCCCATGGAGCGTTCGAGATTGCGGCTGACGAACAGCCCCCCGGCCAGGCCCAGCAGCAGGACGATGCCCATCGCCCCCCACAGGGCCTGGGTCAGGCGGGCAAGATAGGCCTCGGTGTCGCCGAGCGAGCGTCCGACGAACAGCATTCCCCCGCCGGACAGCCGCACCTGTACGCCGCGCACCTGGGGCCGGGTGACGCGGCCCTCGGCGTCGGTGTCGGTGAAGGGGAAGGTGATCCACTGACGCTCGCCTTCCATCTCGGCGATCGGGGACTGGCTGAGGCTGCCGGTGGTGGTGCGGCCGTTCTCGTCCAGCAGCAGGTAGAGGAAGGCGCTGCGCGACAGGGAGCGGTCGATCAGGGCGCGGTTCAGGGCGTCGAACCCGCGGGCGTCATAGATGCCCTGCAGCACCTGCATCTCGCCGCGCACCTCGCGTTCCGCGTTGACCCGGGCCTCGGCGGCCGAGGCGAAATAGACATAGGCGAGGATGGCGCTGGCCGCCGCCGCGAACAGGGCGAGGAACAGCAGCGTCAGCCGGAAGGGCGTGCGGCGAAGGAGGGAGGGAAGTTTCATTCGGGCTGAAGTCAGGGCTCCAGCCGGTACCCCGCCCCGCGCACGGTCTGCAGCATGGCGTGGTCGAAGCCCTTGTCGATCTTGGCGCGCAGGCGGCTGATGTGGACGTCGATGACATTGGTCTGGGGGTCGAAATGATACTCCCAGACCTTCTCCAGCAGCATGGTGCGGGTGACCGACTGGCCGGCGTGGCGCATGAGGAACTCCAGCAGCTGGAACTCGCGCGGCTGGAGGTCGATCTCCTTGCCGCCGCGGTGCACCGAGCGGGAGATCAGGTTCATCTCGAGGTCGCCGACCTTGAGCATGGTGGCGACCGAGCCGGTCTCGCGCCGGCGCGACAGGGCCTCGACGCGGGCGATCAGTTCGGAGAAGGCGTAGGGCTTGACCAGATAGTCGTCGGCCCCGGCGCGCAGGCCGGCGACGCGGTCGTCGACCTCGCCGAGGGCGGAGAGGAACAGGACCGGCGTCTGGTCGCCGTCCTTGCGCAGGGTCTCGACCATGCCGATGCCGTCGAGGCGGGGCATCATGCGATCGACGACATAGACGTCGTAGCCGCCCTTCTGGGCCTCCAGCAGGCCGAAGGCGCCGTCGACGGCGTGGGTCGGTTCGTGACCGGCCTCGGTCAGTCCGCGGACCATGGCGGTCGCGGCCTCCGCGTCGTCCTCGACCACCAGAATACGCATGGAATCAGCCCCTCGAATGCAAATCGCCGCCGATGTTAGCGCATCGGCGGCGATGGGGGCAGTTACGGCTTTGTCAGAACCCGAACAGCCTATTCCCCGTCCTCGAACGGGAGGGCGAGCGGCGCCGTGCCCTGGGGCGTGCGCACGAAGATCAGCACGCTGGGGCGGCCGCTGCGCTTGACCGCCTCGATGGCGGTGCGCAGCTCGGCGACCGTCCGGACCCGGGTGCGGTCGGCCTGGGTGATGACCAGGCCGGCCTGGAGACCGAGCCGCGCCGCGGGCGTGCCGCGGGCGACGTCGGTGATGACGAGGCCCTCGACGCCCTCGGCGACGCTGTAGCGCGACCGCAGCGCGGCGGTGAGCGGCGTGACCGTCAGGCCCTCGACCACCTCGCCGCGGGCCGCCGGGGGCTCGCCGGGGGCGGCCGGACCGCCGCCCTGTTCCTCGGCGGCGCGAAGCTCGGACTCCGAAGGCCGGGTGCCGGAGCGGACGTTCAGGGTGGTGCGGCGGCCGTCGCGGATGACCTCAAGACGGATGGTCTCGCCCGGTTTCGCCGCGCCGACGCGGCGGGTCGCCTCGGTGCCGTCCTCGACCGCCTCGCCGTTGACGCCGACGAGCAGGTCGCCGACCCGGGCGCCCGCCCGGTCGGCCGGTCCGCCCTCGGTGACGCTTTCGACATAGGCGCCCTCGAAGTCCCGGGCGAGGCCATAGGCCTCCCACTGATCGGGGGTGAAGGTGCGCAGACCGAGGCCGACATAGCCGCGCTGCACCGTGCCGCTGCGCATCAGCTGGTCGGTGACGGGCTTGGCCACGGAGGCCGGAATGGCGAAGCCGATGCCGACCGAATTGCCCGTCGGAGAATAGATCGCCGAGTTCACGCCGATGACGCGACCGTAGATGTCGAAGGTCGGTCCGCCGGAGTTGCCGCGGTTGATGGCGGCGTCGATCTGCAGGAAGTCGACGTACTGGGCGGTCGGATCGGGGATGTTGCGGCCCTGGGCAGAGACGATGCCAGCCGTCGCGGTGCCGCCGAGGCCGAAGGGATTGCCCACGGCGATGACCCAGTCGCCGACGCGCGGCTGGGCCCCTTCCTCGAAGGTGACGAACGGGAAGGCCGAGCCCTCGACCTTGATCACGGCGAGGTCGGTGGCCTCGTCGCGCCCGATCAGACGCGCCTCGAGTTCACGCTGGTCGGCCAGGCGCACGGTGATCTTGGTGGCGTTGTCGACCACGTGGGCGTTGGTGACGATGAAGCCGTCGGCGGAGATGAAGAAGCCGGAGCCGGAGCCGGCGGAGACGGGGGGCTCCTCGCCCTCCTCGAGTTCGGGCACGGGGACGCCGAAGGGAATGCCCGGAATACGCAGCATGCCGTCGGGCGGCCGCTGCACCGGCGCCTCGACATCGATCTGAACGACGGCGGGGGCGACCTGCTGGAAGATGTCGGCGAAGCTGAGCGGCGCGCCCTGCGGCGGGGCGAAGGCCAGGGCCCCGGGGCCGGCGTTCGGAGTCAGTCGTCCGGAGACGCCGCCGACCGGGCCCGCGTTGGCGGTCGGCCAGTCGATGACGCCGCCGGCGGTGGCGCCGGCCGCGAGGACGAGGCCGAACGTGGCCCCAAGCATGAATTCCTTACGCTTCATCATCGGGTTTCGTACGATCCTTTTGCCGGGCGCGGACGCCCGTTCAGTTCGTCAATATAGGGCCGCGGCCGCGAAGGCCAACGTTCGGGCGGGGAAAGGGTCCCGCCGGCCCTAGTGGTCAGACGGTTTTGCGTCAGGATCGGGGCGAAGACCGATGTCTGCGACAATAACCGCCAGCCGGGCCTCTTCGTCCGGCGACAGCGGGGCGGCCTCCGTCCGGCGGCGACGCACCATCAGCAGCAGGCCCGCGCCGACCGCGACCATCAGCGCGACCGGTCCGAACCACAGCAGCCAGGTGCCGGCGCGGACCGGCGGGCTGAAGAGGACGAAATCGCCGTAGCGGCGCACCAGATCCTGTTCGATCTGCTGGTCCGAGCGGCCGGCGGCGACCTGTTCGCGGACCAGTTGGCGCATGTCGGCGGCGATGCCGGCGGGGCTGTCGGCGATGGCTTCGTGCTGGCAGACGACGCAGCGGATCCCGTCGAACAGGTCCTGGGCCCGGGCTTCCTGCGCGGCGTCCGGCAGCGGGCGGTCGGGCGCGGGCGGCGGCTCCTGGGCGAGCGCGGGGCCCGCGATCAGGCCGAGGGCGGCGCCGAGGCTGGCGAGGGCGATCCGCAGCGAGCGCTTCATGCCGCCGCCTTGCGCCGGCCGACCGCCAGCCGCAGCCGGCGGTCCATCAACGACAGAAGCCCGCCCAGGGCCATGATGGCGGGACCGAGGAAGATCAGCCGGGCCCAGGGATTCCACCAGACGCGGACGTTCCACGCCGGGGCGCCGGCCGCCGTCCGGCCGCGCTCGCCCAGCACGACATAGACGTCGTCGAGGCCGCGAAAGTCGAGACCGACCTCGGTAGTCGTCTGGCCGCCGGCGGGGAAGAAGCGGCGCTCGGCCATGACCTCGCGCGGCGCGGCGCCGGAGCGCAGGGTGACGGTCAGCCGGCCCTGTTCGGCGAGATAGTTGGGCCCCTCGACGATGCCGACGGAGTCGAGCCGGACGGCGAATGGGCCGGCCTCGACCGCCTCGCCGATGGCGAGGGGGCGCGCGGCCTCGGCGCGATAGCCGGTCTCGACCACGGCCCCGAGGACGAAGACGCCGAGTCCGGCATGGGCCAGGGTCGTGCCCCAGCCGCCGAGCGGCAGGCCGCCGGCCCGGCGCAGGCTCTCGCCCGGGGGGACGCGGAACAGGCGGATGCGCGTCGCCGTCTCGGTCAGGGCCCCGAGGATCAGCCAGGCGCCGAGACCGATGCCGGCCGCCGACAGGGCCTTGCGCGGGTCGAACAGGGCCCAACCGAGCAGCGCCAGAAGGATGGCGAGACCGGCGGCCGCCGCGAGCCGCTGGGTCACGCCCGTCAGGTCGCCGCGCTTCCACGACAGCAGCGGACCGGCGGGCAGGATCAGGAAGGCGACGGCCATCAGCGGCACGAAGGTCAGGGCGAAATAGGGCGGGCCGACCGAGATGGTCGAGCCGTTCACCGCCTCGAGGATCAAGGGATACAGGGTGCCGAGCAGGACAGTGGCGCAGGCGGCGGTGAGGAACAGGTTGTTCAGCACCAGGGCGCCCTCGCGGCTGACCGGGGCGAACATCCCCCCGCCCTTCAGCTGCGGCGCGCGCCAGGCGAACAGGCCGAAGGCGAGGCCGCCGGTCAGGCCGAGGATGGCCAGCAGCATCAGGCCGCGCTCGGGGTCGACGGCGAAGGCGTGGACGCTGGTCAGGACGCCGGAGCGGACGAGGAAGGCGCCGAGCATGGAGAAGGTGAAGGCGGCCAGGGCGAGGAAGGTGGTCCAGCCGGCCAGGGCGCCGCGCCGTTCCGTCACCACCGCGGAGTGCAGCAGGGCGGCGCCGGCCAGCCACGGCATGAAGCTGGCGTTCTCGACGGGGTCCCAGAACCACCAGCCGCCCCAGCCGAGCTCGTAATAGGCCCAGAAGGCGCCGAGGGTGATGCCGACCGTCAAAAAGGCCCAGCTGGCCAAGGCCCACGGCCGCACCCAGCGGCCCCAGGCCGGCCAGAAGGCGGAGTTGGCCCGGCCCTCGACGAGGGCGGCGACGGCCAGGGAGAAGCAGACGGAGAAGCCGACATAGCCGGCGTAGAGGAAGGGCGGGTGGAAGGCGAGCGCCGGATCCTGCAGCAGCGGGTTCAGCGAATTGCCCTGGAACGGGGCCGGATCAAGGCGGGCGAACGGGTTGGAGGTGAAGACGGCGAAGGCGAGGAACAGCACGCCGAGGAAGCCCTGGGCGGCCACCGCCGAGGTCTTCAGTCCGAACGGCAGATTGCGGGCCCGGCCCAGCACGGCGCCGAAGACGGTCAGGACCAGGCACCACAGGACCAGCGAGCCTTCGTGGCTGCCCCAGGCGCCGGCCACCTTGTACAGCATCGGCTTGTCGGTGTGGCTGTTGGCGGCGACGTTGGCGACCGAGAAGTCGGACACCGCGAAGGCGAAGATCAGGGCGGCGAAGGCCACGGCCACGGCGAGGGCGGAGGCGATCGCGGCCCCCTCGGCGGCCCCGGCCAGCACGGGGCTGCGGCGCAGGCGTCCGACCACGGCCATGCCGGTCTGCAGCGCCGCCAGGGCGAGGGCGAGGATCAGGGCGAAGGCGCCCGCCTCGACGATCATGGCATGTCCGATGCGCTAACGGCCTTCGGCCTGCTTGAGCGCATGTCCGATGCGCTAACGGCCGTCGGCCTGCTTGAGCGCATCTCCGATGCGCTAACGGCCTTCGGCCTGCTTGAGCGCATGTCCGCGCTTTCGGCCGGCCGCCATTCGCCCTTGGCCTTGAGGCTGTCGGCGACTTCGCGCGGCATATAGGTTTCGTCGTGCTTGGCCAGCACCTGGGTGGCGCGGAAGCTGCGGTCAGGCTGGAAGGCGCCCTGGGCGACCACCCCCTGCCCTTCGCGGAACAGGTCCGGCAGGTCGCCGCGATAGATCACCCGGGTCGTGGCGACATTGTCGGTGACGACGAAGGCGACCTGGCCCGTCCCGTCGTGGACCACGCTTCCGGCCTCGACCAGTCCGCCGAGCCGCACGACCCGGCCGGCGGGGGCCTTTTCCGGGCTCGCCTCTGACGGCGAGAAGAAGAAGGTGACGTTGTCGCGCATGGCGAACAGCGACAGGCCGACGGCGAGGGCCAGCACCGGCGCGACGGCGGCGACGACCCACAGGCGGCGGCGCGCCTTGGGCGATTTCGGCAGCCAGCTCATGCGGCGTCTCCGGCGGGCAGACGGGCTTCGAGATCGGCGCGGCGCGGGTCGGCGGGATCGAGGGCGGCGATCAGCGGCAGCCACATCTCGCGGACCCGGGCGGCCTCGCCGCGGGCCAGCGCCGCCTCGCCGAGGAAGTAGCGGGCGCCGAGCTGGGCGGGATCGAGGCGCAGCGCCTCGACGAAGGCGGCCTCGGCGTCGCCGTCGGCCACGCCCTGGTTGGCGCGGACCAGGCTTTCGCCCAGCCGGGCCCAGCTTTGGGCGTCGTCGGGCCGGACCGCCACGGCGCGGCGGAAGGCGGAGGCGGCGCCGAGCGGATCGCCGGCCTCGAAGCGGGCCGCGCCCAGCATGGTCAGGGCCTCGTGGTCGTTGGGCCGTTCGTCGACCACCCGGGCCACCACGGCGGCGATTTGCGGCGGCTCCAGGCTGTCGAGCCGGGTCGCCCACTGGTCGACGCGCCGCTCCCACGGCTGGTCCGAAAGGCCGGGGGCGCCCAGCAGCGCATAGAGGCCGACCGCGACGGCGACCGCGGCGCCAATACCGCCCAGCACCCAGAAGCGGTCGCGGGCGCCGGCGACGGCCGGGGCCGCCTCGCGTTCGGCCGACAGGATGCGACGCCCCGCCTCGGCGCGGGCGGCGGTCCAGCTGGCGTCGTCGAGCAGGCCGCGGGCCTTGAGGCGGTCGAGTTCAGACAGTTCGGCCGAGGCGGTGGCGGCGGTCACGACCTCGCCGCCGTCGACGCCGCGCCGCGCGCCGGTCAGCACCAGCAGGCCGGCGAGGGCCGCCATCAGGCCCGTCATGATCCAGAACAGTGTCATCGCCGCGCGATGTAGCCGATCAGGCGGCCCGCGACGAGGGCCTCGCGCCGCTGCTCTTGGCCGCACCGGCGACCGCGGCCCGGCGGCGCACCGTGCGGGCCACAGGTCGGGCGTCGATCAGGTCCAGACACCGGGCGGCCAGCTCGACGAGGCGCAGGGCGTTGACCGGGTCCGGCGCCTCGCCGTCGTTGACCAGCATCAGCGCCTGCTCGGCATAGTCCGACAGGCGGGCGGTGAGGGAGTCGACCAGCCGCTTGCGATCGGACTCGGCGCCGAAGGTGGAGGCCGGACCGCGCACCGCGCCGACCAGCTTGAGCAGATTGCGGGCCGCCTGGACCGTCTCGCCCTGGACCGGGGCGGTCAGCTGCGGGGCCTTGCGCGTCATGCGGCCGGAGATCTGGATCCGCTCCAGCGGGAGGGCCTTGTCGACGGCCCTGTCGGCGGCCCGCAGGAAGGCGGACAGCTGGGCCGAGAGGCTGACCCGCGCGTCGCGGACCGACTTGCCCCACACGCTGAGCGGATTGAGGGTCAGGGTGACGTCCAGTTCGCCGAGGACGTTGGCGCACCAGGTCAGATCGTCGATGACCGTTTCGACGGCGGCGAGATCGGAGCCGGGGCGGAAGGCGGCGATCCGCGCCACCCGCAGGTCGACCCCGGCGATCAGCCGTTCGACGAAGCCCGACAGTTCCGAGGCGCTGAGAAAGCTCTCCTGTTCCGACGAACACGAGCTCTGGGTCAGGATGCGCAGGATCAACACGGCGTCGTCCAGATGGCGGAAGAGCATTTCCAGCACCCTCTGGGCGCCGTCGATATGGACGTCGGCGCAATCCTTGAGCAGCAGGCGCAGTTCGGCGATCTGGTCGCCGTCGGGCCGTTTGAGCCAGACGTCGAGGGACGACAGGCCGGGGCGCGCCAGATGGGCCAGGTCGAGGGCGGCGGCGAGGTCGCTCAACCCCTGCTCCCGACGCTCCGGCACGAGGTCCGGCGGCCAGATCAGGTCCGGGCGATCCCGCACGGCGGCGGCGGCGGCGAGGCAGATGCGGTCGGCCACGGCGACGGCGACCGGGCCGTCCTGGTCCAGCCTGGGCAGAAGCGCCGGTTCGCGGGCGGACGCGGCCTGCCACAGGCGCGGCAATATGGCGGCGGGAAAGGCCACCGCCTCGATCCCGTCGGCGCGCGGCCGGAACATCGGCAGCAGGGGCGCGAACACAAAGCCGCGGCGGGCCCGTTCGCGGACTTCGTTCGCGAGCATGGCGCGCAGCTCGATCGCCCGCTCGCCCGGCAGGGCGGCGGCCACCGACGACAGCTTGGCCAGCATGTCGTCGGGCGCCTGCCCGATCAGGGCGGCGAGGGCGGCTCGGTGGGCGACGGTCAGCCCCGACATTCACAAACCCCGCGACCGGCTGACGTCCGGCCCCGCCGGCATGCTGGCGCGGCGAGGTTAAGATTGACTATCCGCGGGCTGTTCAGGCCTCGGCGGCGGGCAGTTCCAGCACGGCCTTCAGCCCGCCGAGGTCGCTGTCGGCCAGTGAGATCCGGCCGCCGTAGGCGCGGGTCAGCTCCACCACGATCGACAGGCCGAGACCCGATCCCGGCGTGGTCTCGTCCATGCGCGAGCCGCGCTGCAGGGCCGCCTCGCGCTGGTCTTCGGGCAGCCCCGGGCCGTCGTCCTCGACCACCACCACCATCTGGCCCAGACCGGTCGGCCCGGCGGAGACCCGAACCCGGCGTTTGGCCCATTTGCAGGCGTTCTCGAGCAGATTGCCGAGCAGTTCCTGCAGGTCCTGCCGTTCGCCGCGGAAGGCGAGCTCGTCGGGGGCGCGCCAGTCGATGACCACGCCCTTGTCCTCGAACACCCGTTCCAGCATCACCGCCATCTCGTCCAGCACCTCGGCCACGGCGGTTCGCTCGCCCAGCATCTGGGCCCGGGCCGCGGCGCGGGCGCGGCGCAGGTGGTGGTCGACCTGGGCCTTCATCACCTCGGTCTGGCGCCGCACCATGTCCGGCAGGGGCCCGGTCTGCGAGCCGGCCTCGGACAACATGACCGACAGCGGCGTCTTCAGCGCGTGGGCGAGGTTGCCGACATGGGTGCGCTGGCGCTCTACCGTCTCCTGGTTCTGGTCCAGCAGGCGGTTGACCTGTTCGGCCAGTGGCTGGATTTCCAGCGGATAGCTGCGGGCGATGCGGGCGGCGCGGCCCTTGCGGACGTCGGCGATCTCGTTGCGCAGGGCGTAGAGCGGGCGCAGGCCGATCTGCACCTGGAGAAAGACGGCGACGACCAGGCCGAGCCCGAGGATCAGCAGGGCCGTCCAGGTGAAGGTGGCGAACTGGCGGGTGTCGCTGTCGATGTTGGAGCGGTCGATGCCGGCGAGGAAGACCACCGGCCGCGTCCGGCCGGGCAGCTGCTTCATGCTGGCGGCGACGCGCAGCGGCACGCCGAGGGGACCTTCTCCGCGGGCGCGGAGGCCGTCGGGATCGTTGTAGCTTATGGTCGCCCCGCGGGCGGCGGCGAGGCGGTCCGGCAGGGAGTCGGGGATGGTCAGGCTTTCGCCCGCCAGGGAGGGCGAGCGCACGAGGATGCGCAGCCGGCCGTCCGGCCCCGGTTCGGCCACGGCCCAGTATTTTCCGGACAGGGCGCGCAGGGTGCGGTCGTCCCGCACCTCGCCGACGGTCAGCGACCCGTCGGCCCCGGCATTGGTGGCGACGACCACTTCGTCGATGGTGTCGGACAGGACGTTGCCGAGCCGGCGCAGGGCCGATTCCTGGTACTGGTTCGTCAGGGTCCAGCCGGTCAGCACCAGCGCCAGGACGATCCAGCCGGAGGCGAGCCAGATCAGCCGCCGGGTCAGGCTGCGGCCCGGACGCCCGAACCAGCGTCCCCAGCCGGCGGGTTCGCCCGCCGCCGTCGCCTTGTCCCCAGCGCCCCCCGAGCCGTCGGTCACGTCTCTTCGCTCTCCCCCGCCAGGGGCGTGAGCCGGTAGCCGAGGCCGCGCACCGTCTCGATCCGGTCCGGCCCGATCTTCTTGCGCAGGCGGCCGACGAAGACCTCGATGGTGTTGGAATCCCGGTCGAAGTCCTGGTCGTACAGATGCTCGACCAGTTCGGTGCGGCTGATCACCCGGCCCTGGTGCATCATCAGATAGTGCAGCAGCCGGTATTCCAGCGAGGTCAGGCGCAGCGGCTCGCCGTCGACGCTGGCGCGGGCGGCGCGGGGGTCGAGCCGCAGGCCGCCGCAGGCGAGGGTCGAGGAGGCGATGCCGGCCGAGCGCCGCAGCAGGGCGCGCAGCCGGGCCAGCAGTTCCTCGGTGTGGAAAGGCTTGGTCAGATAGTCGTCGGCGCCGGCGTCGAACCCAGCGACCTTGTCGGACCAGGCGCCGCGGGCGGTCAGGATCAGCACCGGCGTGGTCTTGCCGTCGCGGCGCCAGCGCTCCAGCACCGAGGCGCCGTCGATCCGCGGCAGGCCGAGATCGAGCACGACCACGTCATAGGGCTCGGTGTCGCCGAGGAAGTGCGCCTCCTCGCCGTCGGCGGCGTGATCGACGGCATAGCCGGCGTCGGACAGGGCGCCCTTCAGCTGGCGCGACAGGTCGGCGTCGTCCTCGACAAGCAAGACGCGCATTCAGCGTTCTCCAATCACGCGGCCGGTGCGGCCATCCACCATGATGTCGGCGACCCGGCCGCCGGGATATTCCCAACGGACCACGATGGTGTCGCCGCGATTGCTGGCCCCGAGGAAGCGGCCGGGGCGGCCGGCCGAGGCGCGCTGAACCGCGGCGCCGACGCTGATGCGCGGGCGTTCCTCCTGGCTCTCGGCCGAGGGTCGTCCACGCTCGCCCCGATCCTGCGCTTCGGCGGACAGAGGCGCGGCGGCGATCAGGGCGGCGAGAATGAAGGCGGGCATCCGGGTCATGAGCGAGGGTCTAGGCCCCAGGCTCTGAACGACGGCTGAACGGCGCGTGTAGACATATTTCACTCGTCTCCGCCCCCTTTCGTCCGCCGATTCACACGCCCGGGACCGGACATGGATGCGTTGTCATCGACATGAACGCAAGCTGACGCAAGCTGTTCAGTCAGGGCTCAGGCGGAGGCGGCTCTTCTTCGTTCAACGCAGCCAGTCCGGCCGCGTCGAACGCGAAGGACAAGACCATGATGAAGAAAGCCCTCATCCCCCTTCTGGCCATCGCCGCGGCGTCCGTCGCGGTTCCCGCCGTGGCCCAGAACCATGATCGCCATGACGGCGGCGATCGCTACGAGCAGAACCGCGGCGGCTGGCAGTCGATCGGCAACCGCAAATACCAGCTGGATCGCCGCATCGATGTCGGCCAGCGCAACGGTTCGTTGAGCCCCCGCGAGGCGAGCCGGCTGAAGACCGAACTGAACAGCCTGGTCCGGCTGGAGCGCAACTATCTGCGCGGCGGCCTGACCCGCTGGGAGCGCACCGATCTGGATCGCCGCTACGATCGCCTTTCCGTCCAGGTGCGGGCCGAACGCCGCGACCACGACAACCGTCGTCGCTAGATCTGTTTCCTCCCCGGAGGAGAGGGGCGTCGTCCATCCGGGCGGCGCCCTTTTTCTATGGCGTCAGACGCAGCCGGCTCTCGATCACGGTGACGGCGCGGCCGCGCAGCAGGACCCGGTCGCCGCGGGTTTCAGTCTCGATGTCGCCGCCGCGGCGGGGAAACACCTGGCGGAAGCGCACCGTCGCGCGGCCCAGCCGGTCGGCGTAGAGCGGGCCGAGGATGCAGTGGGCCGAGCCGGTGGCCGGATCCTCGTCGACGCCGCAGCCCGGAGCGAAGAAGCGGTCGATGACGTCGACGTCGTCACCAGCGTCGGCGTCGGCGCAGACGACGACCTCGCCGGCCTCTCCCGCCTCGCCCTGCAGCCCGGCGAGGGCGGCGATGTTCGGCTGGAGCGTCCGCACGGTCTCCGCGTCCGCGAGCACCGCGACCAGATAGCGCCCGGCCCAGACCTCGACGGGCGCGACGCCCAGCGCCTCGGCCAGGCCGGCGACGGGGCCGGTGCGACGGGGCGGGTCGGCGGGGAAGTCCATCTCATAGCCCTCCTCCGCCCGGCGCACGATCAGCGGCCCCGAGCGGGTGTCGAAGGTCAGGGCGGGGGCGTCGGCGCCGAGCTCCGCCATCAGGACATGGGCCGCGCCGAGGGTGGCGTGGCCGCACAGATCGACCTCTCGCCCCGGGGTGAACCAGCGCAGGCCGAACCGGGCGGGGTCGGCCGTGCGCAGCAGGAAGGCGGTCTCCGCCTGGTTGTTCTCCTTCGCCAGCGACTGCATCCAGTCGTCGGAGGGCCAGTGGTCGAAGGGTTCGACGACGCAGGCGGGATTGCCCCTGAAGGGGACGGCGGCGAAGGCGTCGACGGTCCACTGGCGCATCAGGCGGTCTCCGGTTCGATAATCGTCAGTTCCGGCCAGCGGGCTCGCGCCCGCTCGACCACGCGCGGCCAGTCCTTCGCCACGCCGCGGGTCGGATTGGGCCGCAGGGTCAGGGCGAAGACATCCTCCAGCCCGAGCGGGGCCGCGACGCTGATCGTGTCGTCGGCCTCCAGCCGGACCCCGACGGCGAAGGCCGGCGCCACGAACCGCGCGAGGGCTTCGTCGGTGCCCGAAAGCGGCGCATAGGGCTCGCCGAAATGGGCCGGAAACCAGATCGGCACCCGGGCCTGGTTGCGGACCTCGACCATGTCCCGGAACGGCGTCTCGAAGGCGGCGGCCACCCGCTTGATGACGATGTCCTCGGCGTCCCAGCTGGTGTCGGGATCATAGTAGCCGACGTCGTAGTCGCGCACGCCATAGCCCGCCGGCCGTCCGGTCAGGGCGTTCCAGACGCACTGGTAGACGGCGCCGGAAAAGATCCGCCAGTCGGGCAGGCCTTGGTCGCGCACGCCCTGAAGCACATGCATCAGCCCGGGATCGGCGCGGACGATGTCGACGAGCCGGGCCTCGAGATCGCTCATCGGGCATCCCGCAGCGGCCAGCCGTGGTCGAGCGGGCCGTGCCCCTGCCCCAGACCGGGTGCCCGGCGGATGGCTTCGGCGACATAGGCCCAGGCCTCGGCCACGGCCGCCTCCAGCGGCAGGCCTTTGGCCAGTCCGGCGGCGCAGGCGCTGGCGAGGGTGCAGCCGGTGCCGTGGGTGTGACGGGTCTCGACCCGGGGGCCCTCCAGCAAGGTCTCGCCCGACGGGGTGACGAGGACGTCGATGACGGTGTCGCCGGGGATGTGGCCGCCCTTCATCAGCACGGCGGCCGCGCCCATGCCGAGCAGGAAGGCCCCGGCGCGGCGCTGGCCGTCCAGGTCGACGACGGTGAGGCCGGTCAGGGCCTCGGCCTCGGGGGCGTTGGGGGTCAGCAGGGCGGCGCGGGGGATCATCAGGCTGCGCACCGCCTGTATGGCCTCGTCGGGCAGAAGGGCGGCGCCGCCCTTGGCGATCATCACCGGATCGACCACGGCGGGGGCGTCGCAGCTGTCGAGGATGGCGGCGACGCGCTCGACGACGTCGGTGGCGCCGAGCATGCCGGTCTTGATGGCGTCGGCGCCGATGTCGTCCAGCACGGCCCGGGCCTGGGCCTCGATCAGGTCCAGCGGCAGGGGGTGGACGCCGTGGACGCCGAGGGTGTTCTGCACCGTGACGGCGGTGATGGCGGTGGCGGCGTAGCCGCCCATGGCGGTGACGGCCTTGATGTCGGCCTGGATGCCGGCGCCGCCTCCGGAATCGGAGCCGGCGATGATCAGGACGCGTCCGGTGGGCGAGGTCATGGCGAGGGGATGGCCAATCCGGGCGGCGGCGGCAAGGGCGATGTCGGGATCGGGCGACGGAACATGGGGGTCATCCGCCCAGCGGGCCGCGGAAGATGAACCAGGCGCCGAGGGCGATGAAGGCGAAGCCGACGGCGTGGTTCAGGGTCAGCTTCTCGCCCAGATACAGCACCGAAAAGGCGGCGAAGACGACGAGGGTGATGACCTCCTGCATCGTCTTGAGTTCGGCGGCGGAATAGACCTGATGGCCGATGCGGTTGGCGGGGACGGCGAGGCAGTATTCGAAGAAGGCGATGCCCCAGCTGACGAGGATGACGATGGTCAGCGGTTTGGAGCCGTATTTCAGATGGCCGTACCAGGCGAAGGTCATGAAGACGTTCGACAGGGCCAGCAGGATGACGGGGGCGATGTAGGGGCCGGCGAGCAGGTTCATCGGCCGGCCTCCGCGACCGCCGCCTGCAGCGCCAGCGCCTGGACGGTCTCGCGCACGTCGTGGACGCGGACCACGGCGGCGCCGCGCCGCGCCGCCTCCAGGGCCAGGGCCAGCGAACCGCCGAGGCGGTCGGCGGGGTCGGTCGCGCTGGGGTCGATCGACTGGATGGTGCGCTTGCGGCTGGCTCCGTAGACGACCGGAAAGCCGGTCTGCGTCAGCCGCTCGAGACGGGCGGTCAGGGCGAGGTTGTGCGCCGCCGTCTTGCCGAAGCCGAGGCCGGGATCGAGCCAGATTCGCTCTCGGGACACCCCGGCGGCCATGGCGGCTTCGGCGCGGGCGAGGAGCCAGTCCGCGACCTCGGCGACCACATCGTCATAACGGGGGGCGGCCTGCATGGTGCGCGGCTCGCCCCTCATGTGCATCAGGACGACGTCGCAGTTCAGGCCGGCGGCGACGTCCATGGCGTCGGCGGTGTGGCCGAGGGCGGCGACGTCGTTCCACATCGTCGCCCCGGCGGCCACGGCGGCGCGGGCGACCCCGGGCTTCATGGTGTCGATGCTGATCGGACCGGGCCAGCGGGCGCGCAGGCCCTCGATGACCGGGACGACGCGGGCGATCTCTTCGGCGGCGTCGACGGGGTCGGCGCCCGGGCGGGTGCTTTCACCGCCGATGTCGAGGAGGTCGGCGCCCTGTTCGGCCAGCCGCAGCCCGTGCGCGACCGCGGCCTCGACCGAGGCCAGCCGGCCGCCGTCGGAGAAGCTGTCGGGCGTGACGTTGACGATGCCCATGACACGGGGGGTCATGGGGTCTTGCCCTGCGGATGGAAGGTCTCGCCGCGACTGAGCATGTCGACGAAGCGCGCGATCGCCCGCTCCCGTCCGGCCGGCGTCCGGATCGTCTGCAGGCGGAAGCTCAGAGCGAACCGGTTCTGGGCGGTCAGGACATCGAACATGGCCCGGGCCTCGGGCGCGGCGTCGATCGCCGCCTGGAGATCGTCCGGGATGGTCGATCCCTTGACGCGATAGGCCTGGTCCCAGCGCCCGTCCGCCTTCGCCGCCTCGACCTGTTTCAAACCGTGTTCCGTCATGCGCCCCTCGTCGATCAGGCGGGCGACGTTGTCGACGTTGATCTGGCTCCAGACGCTCTTGCGGCCGCGAGGGGTGTAGCGCTGCAGGAAGCTGACCTCGTCCAGCCCCTTGCGGATGGCGTCGATCCAGCCCCAGCAGAGGGCGATGTCGATCGCCTCCTTCGGGGTGATCGAGGGCGTGCCGGACCGGACCTTGTAGAGGCGGATCCAGACCTCGGTCTCGCTGTCATGATGGCGGGCCAGCCAGGCCTCGAAAGCCCCGGCGTCGGCGAAGGCGTGGACGCGGGCGGGATCGACCGTAACGGCGGCCATCAGTCCTTGCCTCCGATCAGGGCGCCGATGGCCTCGAGATAGGCGGCGAAGGCCTGGCGGCCGGCGAGGGTGATGGAGACGCGGGTCAGGGGCTTGTTGTTGACGAAGCTCTTGGCGATGGCGACGTAGCCGGCCTCTTCCAGCTTCTTGAGGTGGACGGAGAGGTTGCCCTGGGTGGCCTCGAGCACGGTCTTGAGCTCGGTGAAATCGGCGGCCTCCACGTCGGCGAGATAGACCATGATCCCCAGCCGCATGCGGCCGTGGATGACCTCGTCGATGCGTCCGAGATCGGCCAGGCCCATGGTTCAGGCCGCCTTCGATCCGGGGAGCTTGGCGGGCGTTCTGGCGTCGCGGAACAGGATCCAGCCCGGCAGGGCGAACAGGGCGAACAGGGCGACGGTGCAGACGCCGAGGTACCAGACAGGCTCGCGCACCAGCAGGCCGAGGGCCACGGCCGCGAGCCAGCCGCCGAGCGCCGTGGCCAGCATCCAGCCCTTCCGCTTCAGCGTCCAGGCCATGTACCAGGCGGCGGCCTGCAGGGCGAAGACGATGGCGGCGTAATAGAGCCAGATGGCGAAATCCTGGTCGCGGTACGCGCCAACGCCGAAGACGATGATGACGGCGGTGTTGGCCATGCCGGTGGCGCTGAAGGCGGCGTTGAGGCTGCGGCTGGCGGTCGAGCCGCGATTGACCGGCCCGTCCTTGCGGTCCTTGAGGATGGCCCAGGTCAGGACGGCGAGGAAGCTGACCGTGATCATGACGACGAAGGCCAGATTGGCGAGGTCCGGCCAGCGGATCAGGCCGGTGATCTGGCCGACGTGGAACAGGCACTGCAGGCCGTAGAGCAGCCCCCCGGCGAGATAGCAGACGGCCAGCGTCATCGGCGTGCGGCCGCCCCCCTCGACGATGGAGCGCATGAAGGCGAGGTCGTCCTCGGGGGAATGCAGGCGGGGCTTTGCAGGCATGGCAGCGATTCTCCGGAACCGGCTCGTCCCGTTTGGGTGGACGAGCCGGTCGGGCTTGGCAAGCTATTCGGCGGGAGTCGGCACGGGTTCAGGGCGGCGCCGCCACGGGATGCGGCGGCCGTTCAGCCCCTTGCCGACGAAGGTGTGGCGCACCAGCAGTTCGTAGCTGAGCAGGGAGACGGCCATGACGCCGAGGACGACGCCGCCCAGCTTGCCCCACCACGGCAGGGGGGCGTCCAGCATCAGCACCTGGCCGACCATGACCAGCGGCAGATGGACGATGTAGATCCAGTAGGAGGCGTCGGCGAGATAACGGCGCACGGCGCTGTAGCCGGACAGGAAGCGCAGGGCGAGGGCGGTCAGGGCCAGGGTCGAGGCGAAGACGGCGAAGGCGTAGACGCAGGCGGTCGCCGCCTTGAGCGACGGATCGGTCAGCGGGACCAGCTCGGGGACCGGGCCGCCGGACAGGACGAGGGCCCCGGTCCCGGCGCCGAGGGCCATGACGGTGAAGACCGGCCACAGGCGCTCGATCCGGCCCAGCAGGTCGCGGCGGCGGTCGAGCAGGACGCCGACGGCGAAGGCGGTTCCGAAGGCGGCGACGGCGGCGACGTTGGGGACGAAGCCCTTGTCCGGCGTCGGGATGCCGAAGAAGGCGAACCAGTCGGGCGTGAACCACAGGGCGAGGGCCAGGGGCGCGGCCATCACGGCCGGCGTCCACGGGCCGATCAGGGCGCCGGTCATCCGGTCGACGAGGCGGCCGGCGACGCCGTCGCGATCGAGGAGGGCGAAGGGCGCGCGCAGCAGCAGGAAGGCGGCGTAGAACAGCAGCAGCACCCAGAGGAACCAGAGGTGCAGCAGGGGGAAGGTCTCGAGCGTCAGCGGCGGCGGCGGCGGGCCGTCGGTGGGGATGACGCCGCCGTTGTCGAGCGCGGCCTTCCAGACGATGACGGCGATGAAGGCGGGGAAGACGACCCACCAGAGGCCGAACAGCGGGCCGGCGATGCGGCCGAGCCGGTCCTTGACGAAGCCCCGGGTCCCGCGGCGGCCCAGCAGCATGTGGGCGAACAGGCCGGCGATCAGGAAGAAGGTCGTCATCCGGAACAGGTGGATGGCGAAGAACAGGACCGAGGCGACCGGCGAGCTCTGGTCGTCGGGGAACAGCCAGATCGGCGGCTGCATGTAGTTCATGGCGGCGTGCAGGACGACGCCGAGGAGCAGGGCCCCGCCCCTCAGGGCGTCGAGGCCGTGCAGGCGGTCGGATGCGGTGGATGGGTCGGCGGACATGGGTCTCTCCCCTCTTGATGGGACCGATCTACGTCAGACTTGTTTGAATTGCAAACTTGTTGGCCAGCTGATCCCGAGCGGGTGGGGAGAGAGCGGGGCGGCCGGGCCTCGCCCGGTGCTGATTGGTTTTACCGTTTCGACGAGACAGACCGCCCCGCGCAGTCGTTTTCCACACGACCCTCCGGCTGGCGGCCCGCTTTAGGCCTTACCGGAACGGCGCGGAGCCATTGCTGGACCCCGCCCGGGTCGGACATGACCGCATGTAGCGGCATCGGCCCGATCCTCAAGCCGCGCGGCGAGCAAGCAGGCAGGATCCATCCCTGCCCTCGAGGACCCCCGAACTCTCCATCGCCCGGGCTTCATCGCTCGACCACAGCCCGCCGCCATCGAGGAACGTGGATCCGACGCCCTCCCCGTTCGACGGGAT
>JAXHTU010000050.1:0-20767 GCA_034189955.1 Pseudomonadota bacterium
GGCTCGATCTACATCGTCAAACCCAAGATGCACGGCCCCGAGGAGTGCGCCTTCACCGACGCCCTGTTCGACGCCGTCGAGGACGCGCTGGGCCTCGCCCGCCACACGATCAAGGTCGGCGTCATGGACGAGGAGCGCCGCACCTCGGCCAATCTCGCCGCCTGCATTCATGCGGTTCGGGACCGCATCGTCTTCATCAACACCGGCTTCCTCGACCGCACCGGCGACGAGATCCATACGGCGATGCAGGCCGGCCCGATGGTGCGCAAGGGCGACATCAAGACCTCCGCCTGGATCGCCGCCTACGAAGCCCGCAACGTCGCCATCGGCCTCGCCTGCGGCCTCGACGGCAAGGCCCAGATCGGCAAGGGCATGTGGGCCGCGCCCGACCGCATGGCCGAGATGCTGGAGCAGAAGGCGGCCCATCCGAAGACCGGCGCCAACACCGCCTGGGTGCCGTCGCCGACCGCCGCCACCCTGCACGCCCTGCACTATCACCAGACCGACGTCTTCGCCCTGCGCGCCGACATCGCCGCCCGCCCGGTCCCCGGTCTCGACGCCCTGCTGACCCCGCCGCTGGCGATCGGCCGGAACTGGTCCGGGGCCGAGGTGGCCGAGGAGCTGGACAACAACGCCCAGGGCCTGCTCGGCTATGTCGTCCGCTGGATCGACCAGGGCGTCGGCTGTTCCAAGGTGCCCGACATCCACGACGTCGGCCTGATGGAGGACCGCGCCACCCTGCGCATCTCCTCCCAGCACATGGCCAACTGGCTGCTGCACGGCGTCTGCACCGCGCAGCAGGTCGACGCCGCCCTGCTGCGCATGGCCGCGAAAGTCGACGCCCAGAACGCCGCCGACCCCCTGTACCGCCCCATGGCGCCCGACCCCGCGAACAGCCTCGCCTTCCAGGCCGCCCGCGCCCTCGTCTTCGAGGGAACGACCCAGCCCAACGGCTACACCGAGCCCCTGCTGCACCGCTTCAGGCGGGAGGTGAAGGACGGAAGGTAAAGGCAGCAGGAGGAAGATCAGCGGGGGCGGACAGGGAAGGCCCGGCGGCGGCGCATGAGGAGCGGGTCGCCCTGTTGCCTGCTGCCTGCTGCCTGCTGCCTGCTGCCTCGAACCTACTGCTCGCTCCCCGACCGCCACAGATTGTTCGTCAGCGGCTCCAGCAGATAGCTCAGCGCCGTCCGCTTGCGCAGCAGGATGATCACCTCGACGGGCGCGCCGGGGCGCAGCGTGTCGGCCGACCGGCCCAGCTTGGCCAGCTCGTCCGCCGGCACCACGATCTCGGCGCGGAAATAGCTGGCGCCGGTGTCCTCCAGCGTGAAGCTGTCGGCCGAGATGCGGGTGACGCGGCCGTGGATCGCCGGCGGATTCCGCTCCCGCAGCCCCGGGAACCGCACCTCGGTGGTCTGACCGGTCTGCAGATTGTCGACGTCGTTGGGACTGACCTGGGCGACGATGATCTGCGAGGCGTCGTTGGGCACGATCTCCATCAGGGTCTGGCCCGGCTGGATCACCCCGCCCTGGGTGAAGATGGTCAGGCCGACCACCTGGCCCGAGGCCGGGGCCCGCACCTCGGACCGCGCCAGCTGGGACCGCAGCTCGGCCAGCCGCGGCCGCTGCTCGTTCAGCTGCACATCGATCTGGCGCAGCTGGTCGGCCACGTCCTCGTTCATTTCGGTCGACACGCCCGACATCTGCAGCCGGGTCTCGCCGACGGCTTCCCGCGACCCGGCGATCTGCGCCCGCAGCGCGCCCAGCTCCCCGTCCAGCTGCGCGGCCGTCCGCTCCAGCGCCCTGACCCGGGTCAGCGGCGCATAGCCCTTCTCGGCCAGGCTCCGCATCCCGGCCAGCTCCTCCTGGATCAGCCGCTGCTGCTCCACATTGGCCGATATCTGCCGCTCGTAGCCGAGGATCTGCTCGTTCAGCTGGGCGATCCTCTGGCCCAGCACCCCGGTCTCGGTCGACCGCCCGGTGCGTCGCGCTCCGAATTGCTGCGCCTGGATGCGCAACGACTCCATGGCCAGAACCGCGTCCTCCGGCGGCAGGCCGGCGAACTCCGGCGGCGTCGGAATCGCGCGCAGCCCGTCCCGTTCGGCGATCAGCCGGGCCCGCTGGGCCAGCAGGGCGAACACCTGGCTGGCCACGCCCCGCTCCGTCGCCTGCAACTCTCCGCGCGAAAGGGTCAGCAGCACCTGGCCGCGCCGGACGGTGTCGCCCTCCGCCACGTGCAGGGCGCTGACCACTCCGCCCTCGCGGTGCTGCACCGCCTGCCGGTTGCCCGACACCGCCACCTGCCCCTGGGCATAGGCGCCCGCGTCCAGCGGCGCGAAGGCCGCCCAGCCGAGGAAGACGCCGAAGAACAGGACGATGATAACGCCCCCGATCATCAGCTCGCGACGCGGCGTGTCCGGAACCGGCGCCGGTCCCGCCAGCGGGGCTTCGCCTGATGCCACGGTCCCGGTCATTGGGCGCGCCTTTGCGGTCGCGACGGATCGGACAAGGGCGTCACCTTCGCACCCGCGGTCGCGCCGGCCGCGCCGGCCCGCATCCGCTCCAGCACCTCCTCGCGCGGCCCCTCCTGCTGCGCCGCGCCGTCCTTCATCACC
Source organism: Pseudomonadota bacterium (assembly GCA_034189955.1). Classification (GTDB taxonomy): domain Bacteria; phylum Pseudomonadota; class Alphaproteobacteria; order Caulobacterales; family Caulobacteraceae; genus Brevundimonas. The sequence goes on from JAXHTU010000050.1 coordinate 2,613, forward strand.
AGCAGACGGTCGACCCGGGCCAGCACCCCGGCCCGGTGGGCGATGACGACCACCGACGCGCCCCGCGCCGCGGCGCCGAGGATGGCCTGCATCAGCGCGGCCTCCCCCTCCTGGTCGAGATTGGAATTGGGCTCGTCCAGCACCAGCAGTACCGGATCGCCATACAGAGCCCGCGCCAGCGCCACCCGCTGCGCCTGCCCCGCCGACAGGCCCTGGCCGAACGGTCCCAGCACGGTGTCGTATCCGTTCGGCAGGCGCAGAATCAGCTCGTGCGTCCCCGCCGCCATCGCCGCCTCCACCGCCCGGCGGTCGACCGTCTGCGGATCGGCGCCCCCGGCGACGGCGAAACGCGAAATATTGTCCTTGATCGAGCCGGCGAACAGGCTGGGGACCTGCGGCAGATAGCCGATCCAGCGCGCCAGATCGTCGCCCTCGCGCGCCTCATACTCGGCGCTGTCCAGCCGCACCGCCCCGGCTTGCGGCTTCAGCGCTCCGGCGATCACCCGCGCCAGGGTGGTCTTGCCCGAGCCGCTGGCCCCGACCACGCCCAGCGTCTGTCCGGGCTGCAGGGCGAAGCTGACCGACCGCAGCTGCGGCGCGTCCGTGTCCGGAAATCTGACCGACACCGCCTCCACCTGCAGTCGTCCGACCGGATCGGGCAGGGCGGTGCGGTCCCGGTCGACGGCGGCGGTGCTGGCGAACAGGTCGGTCAGGGTCTTCCAGCTCGTCCCGGCCTGAACCAGCGTCGGCCAGACTCCGACCAACAGCTCGATCGGCGCCACGGCCCGGCTCAGCAAGACCGAGGAGGCGATGATCGCCCCGGCCGAAATGTCTCCCCGCACGGCCAGCAGGGCGGCGAGGCCCAGCGCCGCCGACTGCATCGTCAGCCGCAGGAATTTGATCGCGCCGGAATATTTGCCGCCGGTCAGCTGGGCGTCGGCGTGGGCGGCCGTGGCCTGTCGGCGCTGCTCGATCTGGCGGGCGATGGAGGAACGCCGCATCCCCAGGGCGCGGACCACCTCCGACTGACCGGCGACCGCTTCCTGGGCGGCATAGGCGCTGTTCTGCGACTGGATGGCCTTGCCCAGCCGCGGCCGCGTGTCCCGCTCGTTCAGCCAGGCGAGTGCGAACAGGATCAGTCCGCCGACCAGCGTCAGCACCCCGATCGCCGGATGCAGCAGGAAGCAGCACAGCAGGTAGATCGGCGTCCACGGCGCGTCGAACAGCGCCAGCATGCCCTGGCCGCCGATGGCGTTGCGGACGTTGTCGAACTCGCGCAGCGCCTGGGTGTTCGGCGCCCTGGCCTGCAGGTCCATGACCCGGGCCAGCACCTTGCCCGACAGCATCCGGTCCAGCCGCAGTCCGGCCCGCAGCATCAGCCGTCCCCGCAACCAGTCCAGGCCGGCCAGCGCCGCCAGGGCGAAGACGGCCACGACGGTGATCAGCACCAGGGTGGTCACGCCCCCTGTCGGCACGACCCGGTCATAGACCTGCATCATGTAGAGCGTCGGCGTCAGATACAGCAGATTGACCAGGGCCGAGAAAACGGCGGCCCAGAGGAAGTGGCTTCGACACGCCTTCAGCGCCTCGGCCAGGGGCTCGGTCCCCGGCTGGGCCGGAAGCAGGTTCTTCAACACGAGACGGGATTCCTGACGCTGTTGACCCAGTCTAACGCCTTGTCGGGGAGACAGATAGTCGGCGCGCGCTCGCCGGAATCGCGCCGTATTGACCACCTCGCACAGTATATGCCATACACTGTGCGTCACACACTATGTGGCGGCGAGTACCATCCATGAGCGTAGAGCCCGACCTGTTCGAATCCATGCGGCTGGAATTGCGCCGGGGCTCGCTGGTGCTCGCCGTTCTCGCCCGGCTGCGGGAGGAGCGCTACGGCTACACCCTGCGCCAGGCCCTCGCGTCCGACGGCCTCGAGATGGAGGAGAGCACCCTCTATCCGCTGCTCCGTCGCCTTGAAGGGCAGGGGCTGCTGACCAGCGAATGGCGCGAGGAGGAGAAGCGGAAGAAGCGCTTCTACCGGCTGTCGCCCGCCGGCGAGGCGATGCTGTCGGCTCTGTCCGACGAATGGCGGGGCATCAACGCCTCGCTCGACAAGATTCTCTGAACACCGGGGCCGAAGGGAAACTCGCCATGGACCTGATCGATCGCTATCTGAACGCCGTCGCCGCCCAGCTGGGACAGGACGAGCGAGCCGACATCGTCGCCGAGCTGCGCGACCTGATCCTGAGCCGCTTTGAAGCCAGGGAAGAGGAGCTGGGGCGCGCCCTGACCGACGACGAGAAGGAGGTCATCCTCCACGAAATCGGCCATCCGCTGATCGTCGCCGCCCGCTACCGCAAGGGCCCCGACTCCCTGATCGGGCCCGAACTCTTTCCCTACTGGCTGTTCGCCGTAAAGGCCGGCCTCCTGCTCATGGCGGCGGTGCAGGCCCTCGTCCTGCTGCTCAATCTGGTCGGCGGTCCGGCGGACGCCGGCCAGTCGATCAACCAGGCGGTCAACGGCTTCATCAGCTCGGGCCTGACCCTGATCGGCATCGTCACCGTCGCCGGCGCCGTCATGGAGCACGTCGGTTACAGGCCGCGCTGGATGAGCCAATGGCGGGTCAGCGAATTGTCGGCCTTCGGCCTGTCCGATCCGGCGGCGTGGGGTGTCGCCATGGGCGGATCCCGGCCCTCGAAGGCGAGCTGGGCCCCGCGGGTCCGCCCGATGCGCTGGCCGGGCGGAGAACACCTCTTCTCCTTCCTCGCGGTCGGCGTCTTCGTCCTCTGGTGGATCGGCGCCATCCACTTCCCGGGCCTGATCCGCATGGGCCCGCCCGGGGCGGAGGCCGAGGTCGCCGGCGCGCCGGTCTGGACGAGCCTGTACGGCCCCATTCTGCTCTACGCCCTCGCCCAGATGGCGATCGACCTCGTCAGTCTCGCCTGGCCCCACGCGGTGCGCCTGCGCGCCGCGGCCCAGGTCGCCATCGCCGCCGCCGGCCTGTGGCTGACGTGGATGATCTTCGAGGCCGGCCACTGGTTCACTCTCAACCGGGACGGCGAGACGGCGCGGATCGCCGGCGACTGGGTGCTGCTGGACTTCGACCGCCTGCGCGCCCTGGGCGAGGGCACGCATGACCTCATCGGCATGGCCAGCACCCTGTCGCTGGTCCTGACATGGATCCTGGCCATCTCGGCGATCAGCCTCCTGTTCAAGGTTTTCGCCAATCTCTGGCGGCTGGCGAGGCCCGGGCCGGCCGTCTGAGCCGCCGTGTCCGAAAACCGCGAGACACCGGCCGCCGAGGCGATCATCCTGCCACCATGGAAAACGCCCTCGAACTGGATCAGGAGGCCTGCTACCGCGCCGTGCTGACGCGGGACGCCCGCTTCGACGGCCGCTTCTTCGGCTGCGTCAAGACCACCGGCATCTACTGCCGCCCGGTCTGCCCGGCGCGCACGCCGAAGCGCGAGAACATGGTCTTCGTCCCCACCGCCGCCGCGGCCGAGGAGGCTGGCTTCCGCGCCTGTCTGCGCTGCCGCCCCGAGACCGCGCCGGACATGGGCGCCTGGCGCGGAACCTCGAACACCGTCAGCCGCGCCCTCGCCCTGATCGAGGCCGGGGCGCTCGACGAGGGCGATGTCGACGCCCTCGCCGGCCGTCTCGGCGTCGGCGAACGCCACCTGCGCCGCCTGTTCCGCCAGCACCTCGGCGCCGCCCCGGTCAGCGTGGCCCAGACCCGCCGCGTCCTGTTGGCCAAGGCCCTGATCCACCAGACCGACCTGTCGATGGCCCAGGTCGCCCTCGCCTCCGGCTTCGGCAGCGTACGCCGCTTCAACGAGACCTTCCAGGCCCTCTACGACCGCCCGCCCTCGGCCCTGCGCCGCCGCGGCGACCGGGTGCACGAGGGCGGAGTCCGCCTGAACCTCTCCTACCGTCCGCCCTACGACTGGGACGCCATGCTCGCGGCCCTCGCCGACCGCGGCGACCGCGTCGACGGCTGCAAATGGTCCCGCGCTCTGGCGCCGTCCACCGACGGCGCGTCCGGTTCGGTCACCGTTGAGCCGGCGGAGCCGGGACGGGTCTCGGTCTGCGTCGAGACCGCCGATCTGAAGGCCTTGCCCGGCGTTCTTGCACGGGTGCGCCGGGTGTTCGACCTGTCCGCCGACCCCGACGCGATCGCCCGCGACCTGTCCGCCGACCCAGCCCTCAAGCCGCTGCTGGCCCGACGACCCGGCCTGCGCCTGCCGGGCGACTGGATCGATGATGGCGCCGAGCCGCCGAACGACCGCCTTGATGACGACAGCTTCGCCGTCCGCGCCGCAGCGTGGCGGCCTTGGCGAGCCTACGGCGCCCTGCATCTGGCCATGGCCGGGATCACGGGCTCCGACCTGATGGAGAAGATCGATGCCCAGCGCGCTGCCTGAAACCCTGACCCTCGACCGGATCGCCACGCCCGTCGGCGAAGTCCTGCTGGTCACCGACGCCGACGGCGCCGTCCGGGCGCTCGACTTCGCCGACTATGAGGCGCGGATGATGCGGCTGCTTGGCCGGCATCTTCCCGGCTTCGTGCTCGAGTCCCGACGCGCGCCCGAACCCGTCCGTCGGGCCGTGCTCGCCTATTTCGACGGCGACCTCGCGGCCTTGGACGGCCTCGAGGTGAAGACCGGCGGCACGGCCTTCCAGCGCACGGTCTGGGCCGCCCTGCGCGCCATCCCGGCGGGCCAGACGCGCAGCTACGGCCAACTCGCCGCCGCCATCGGCTCGCCCCGCGCCGTCCGCGCCGCCGGCCTCGCCAATGGCCAGAACCCCGTCGCGGTGATCGTGCCCTGCCACCGGGTCATCGGCTCGACCGGCGCCCTGACGGGCTATGCTGGCGGACTCGAGCGCAAGTTGTGGCTCCTCAGACACGAGGGCGCGCTGGCCTGAAACCGGCGCCGGGAATGGCTGCGGCCTCTTGATTTCCCGTCCTGTAAGCCTAGATTGCGTCTGCTTATGCTGAAACTGAGCATAAGTCGGCGGATGACTCTCCGGGGCTCCGCCGTTCTTTGAATCCTGGATTTGCTCAGATGGAGCAAAAGGACTGGCCATGGCGGACGGAACGTTCGGATTGTCTGAGGCTCTCGCGCGGGAAACCGCCCCGGTGTGGGCCAAGGTCAAGGATCATGTCACCCCGATCGAATGGCCGGCCCAGGCCGCGCTGATCCACGAGATCAACGCCCTGAAACGCGAGCGCGACGCCGTCATCCTGTCCCATAACTACATGACGCCGGAGATCTTCCATGGCGTCGGCGACTATGTCGGCGACAGCCTCGGCCTGGCCAAGGAGGCGGCGAAGTCGAAGGCGACGGTGATCGTTCAGGCCGGCGTCCACTTCATGGCCGAGACCTCCAAGATCCTCAGCCCCGAAAAGACCGTGCTGATCCCTGACCTGAAGGCGGGCTGCTCGCTGGCGGCCTCGATCACCGGCGCCGATGTGCGCCTGATCAAGCAGCGCTACCCCGGTCTGCCGGTGGTCACCTACGTCAACACGACCGCCGACGTGAAGGCCGAAACCGACATCTGCTGCACCAGCGCCAACGCCGTCCAGGTGGTGGAATGGGCGGCGAAGGAATGGGGCGTCGATCGCGTGATCCTGATTCCGGACGAGTATCTGGCGCGCAATGTCGCCGCCCAGACCACCGTCGGCATCATCGCCTGGAAGGGCCGCTGCGAGGTGCACGAACGCTTCACCGCCGCGGATATCGCCGAAATGCGCGCGGCCTACCCGGGCGCGGAAATCCTCGCCCATCCGGAGTGTCCCGAGGACGTGCTGGCGGCGTCCGACTTCGCCGGCTCGACCGCGGCGATGATCGACCACGTCACGGCCCGCCGGCCGAAGCAGGTGGTTATGATCACCGAATGCTCCATGGCGTCCAACGTCGCCGGCGACCTGCCGGACGTCCAGTTCATCGGACCGTGCAACCTGTGCCCCTATATGCAGCGGATCACCCTCCAGAACATCCGCGACTGCCTCCTCCACATGCAGTTCGAGGTCACGGTGCCGGACGAGATGGCTGAACGGGCCCGGCTGGCGGTGCAACGGATGGTCGATTTGCCGCCGCCGACCATCCCGGCGCGCTATGATCTGGTAAAGGCCAGGCATCACGTAGCAGTGGAGTTGATCTAGGTGGTTTGGGTGGGGCGGACGCCGGTGGGGTTCCTGATTGTGATCGGGAAGTCGAAACGGAGATGGATAGGCTTTCGGTGGGGTGGGGATATCCGCCGCGTCTACGAGACCATGCTGCGGCGCGGGGTCGCGCGCAGCGAGATCGCCGCCGCCCTGATCAAGGCCGCGCCGGACCAGGCCCGCGCCCATAATCTGGATTGAGGACGATGCGAGACATTCCCTCCCTCCACGCCGTCGCCGCGGTTGATCGCAAGACGCTGCGGCTTCTCGCCGTCCTGGCCTTGTGGCTCCGGTCGGAGAAGGCCACCTCACCGGCATGACCGAAACCGATACGCCCCGCCGGCCGGGCCCGTGGGACCCGCGCCCCGAAGACATCTCCACGCCGCCCGCCGCGCCGGAACCGGCTCGCGCCGCCGAACCGCCGCTGGACAAGGGGCAGACCCCGGTCTGGGCGGTGATCTCCACCGTTTTGCTCGGCGGCTTCATCTGGTGGATCAGCGGCAGCTGGGTCATCGCCGTGGCCCTGATATGGGGGCTCTTCGTGCACGAGTTCGGCCATGTGCTGGCGATGAACCGGCTCGGCATGGGCCCGGCCCGCATCTACATCATCCCCTTCCTCGGCGGGGTCGCCAAAAGCCAGCGCCTGCCGCAGAGCGAGTGGCACGGCGTCCTGGTGTCCCTCGCCGGCCCGGCTTTCGGCCTGCTGGCCGCGATTCCATTCTTCGCCGGCTTCGTCGCCACGGGGCAGGGGGCCTGGCTTCTCGGCGCCGCCGTGATCGCGGCGGTGAACCTGATCAACCTCGCTCCGGCGCCGCCGCTTGACGGGTCGAAGGCCCTCGGGCCGGTCCTCGCCCGGGTCCATCCCCGGCTCGAGCAACTGGCCATGCTGGCCGTCGGCGGCCTTGTCGTCTGGTGGGGCGTGGTCACCGGCCGATGGATTCTCGCCGCTTTTCTGGCGATCGCCCTGATCGGACATCTGAAACGCGGCGCGTGGCGACCGGAGGGTCGCCCGCTCAGCGGCCGCGAATCCGCGTTCAGCGTCGGCCTGTTCATCGCCACCACGGCCGCCTGCGTCGGCGTCGGACTGGCGGCCCTGATGCCGCTCGGCGGCGGTTCCCTGCCCGTCGCCCTCGACATCGCCGGCCGCTATCTCGGCATCGGCCGTTGAGCCGTATCGAGCATGACGGGCCGCTGATCATCGGCGGGGGTCTGGCCGGGCTTTCGGCCGCGCTGGCCGCCGCGCCGCGCAAGGTTCTCGTCGTCACGCCCGCGCCCCTGCTCCAGGCCTGCTCCTCCGCCTGGGCCCAGGGCGGTGTGGCGGCGGCCCTGTCCGGAACGGACACGCCGGGGCTCCATGCGGCGGATACCCGGGTCGCCGGCGCGGGTCTGGTCGAGGCCGAGGCGGCGCGGCTGCTGACCGAAGACGGCCGCGCCACCGTGGAGTGGCTGGCCGCACTCGGCGCGCCGTTCGACCGCGATGCGACGGGCGGCTTCGCCGTCAGCCTCGAGGCCGCCCACTCGCGGGCGCGGGTGGCCCGGGTCGGCGGAGACGGCGCCGGGCGCGCCATCCTGTCGGCGCTGGTCGCCGCGGCCCGCGCCGCGCCTCACATCGAGGTGTGGGAGAACGGTCGCCTGCGCGGCCTGATCCGGGACGAGACCGGCCGCGTCCGGGGCGCCCTGATCGAACGCGATGGACGCCTGGTCCAGGTGCTGGCCCCGGCCGTCGTCCTCGCCACCGGCGGCGCCGGCGGCCTGTATGCCCAGACCACCACGCCTGCCCAGTTGCTTGGCGAGGGCATGGCCCTGGCCTTCCAGGCGGGCGCCGAGATCCTCGATCCCGAATTCGTCCAGTTCCATCCGACCGCGATCGACGTCGGCCTCGACCCCATGCCGCTGGCCACCGAGGCGTTGCGCGGGGAGGGGGCGCGGTTGATCGACCGCGACGGCCGTTTCCTGCTGGGCGAACCGGCCGACGCCGACCTGCAACCCCGCGACGTCGTCGCCCGGGCCGTCCATGCTGCGCGGGCGGACGGTCGCGGCGCCTTCCTCGACGCCCGCACGGCCATCGGTCCGGCCTTCAAGCACGAGTTCCCGGCGGTCTTCGCCGCCTGCATGCGGGCCGGGCTCGATCCGCGGGTCGCGCCGATCCCGGTGGCGGCGGCGGCCCATTACCACATGGGCGGGATCGCCGCCGGAGCGGACGGCCGGACCACCCTGCCCGGCCTTTTCGCGGTCGGAGAATGCGCCGCCACGGGCGTTCACGGCGCCAACCGTCTGGCCTCCAACTCCCTGCTCGAGGCCGCCGCCTTCGGCCGCCGCACGGGGCGGGCGGCCGCCGGGGCGTCGCCGGCCGTCGGACCGGTGCTTCCGACCCGCCCGTCTGTCGACCTGTCTCACGTCGACCTGCAGACCCTGCGCGCGACCATGGGCGACGAGGCCGGCGTCATGCGCTCCGCCGACGGCCTGACCCGCGCCCTGGCCGTGTTGGACCAGCTCGAGGCGCGCGCCCCGGACGCTGCGCCTCTGATCGCCGCCCGCCTGATCGTCGAGGCCGCCCTGGCGCGTCGCGAGAGCCGGGGCGGCCACTATCGCACCGACTTCCCCGCCGCCGCGCCCGAGGCCCGGCACACCCGGCTGCGGCTCCAAACCCCGGCCATGGCCGGATGAGCGAGGCGACCATGATCCGCCGACTGCCCGACCTGCTGATCGAGCCGGTGGTGCGCATGGCCCTGGCTGAAGACCTCGGCCGCGCCGGTGACATCACGGCCCAGGCCTGCATCCCTGAAGGCGCGCGCATGCGGGCGGTGTTCGCGGCGCGTCAGTCCGGAGTCCTGGCCGGCGTCGACTGCGTCCGGCTCGCGCTGCTGGCCATGGATCCCGCGGCGGTGATTGACCTGAAGCTTCGGGACGGCGACGCCTTCCAGGCGGGGGCCGTGCTGGTCGAGGCCGAGGCCGACGCCCGCGCCTTCCTCGCCGCCGAGCGGACGGCGCTGAACCTGCTGGGGCGGCTGTGCGGCGTCGCCAGCCTGACCCGCGCCTATGTCGCGGCGGTTGAGGGCACGGGCGCGCGCATCGCCGACACCCGCAAGACCACCCCCGGTCTGCGTGCGCTGGAAAAGCACGCCGTGGCCTGCGGCGGCGGGATGAACCACCGCTTCGGCCTGGATGACGCCATCCTGATCAAGGACAACCATATCGCCGTCTGCGGCGGCGTCGGCGACGCCATCCGCCGCGCCCGCGCCATGGCGGGCCATCTGGTGAAAATCGAGGTCGAGGTCGACGGCCTGGAGCAGCTGGACGAGGCCCTGGCCGAACGGCCGGACGTGGTCATGCTCGATAACTTCTCCCTTGCGGATCTTCGCGAGGCGGTGGCCCGGTCGAACGCCTCGCCGTTCGGCCGCCCGCTGCTCGAGGCCTCCGGGGGCGTCCGTCTCGACACCGTCAAGGTCATCGCCGGGGCCGGCGTCGATGTCATTTCGGTCGGCGCCCTGACCCATTCGGCGCCGTCGCTGGATATCGGTCTGGACGCGTCCTGAAAGCGCGGCGGTAAGGAACAGCTCGCGCCGGCTCCCGTTTCCCGAACATGCAGTTCAAGGAGTAAGGCGATGACCAAGGCCCCGAAGGTTCCCGAGGAACAACGCAGCGACGCCGGCGGCGCGGCGGACATTTCCGGCGGCAAGGCGGACCGGCGCGACATGCGCACCGATGTGCGGGACGGCCAGCCCGGAGACGCCGGAATCAACACGGCGCAGCAGGGACGGTTCGGCGACATCAAGCAGAACACGACCCACCAGGGCTATCAGCAGGACCGTTGAGGGAGCGGATGCCGTGAGCAACAACCAGCACACGCCTGAGCCGGTCGATGAAAAACGTTGGGGCGGCCCGGGCTCAAGCCATCAAAACGCCGATTCGGAGCCGCCGCCGTTCGAGGATCCGCGAGGCGACGGTCCCACCAATCCCCGCAACAGCAAGATCTCCGGCGGGGGCGGCGAACGGGATCTCAAGCACAGCCATGACGACGCCCACAGATCCTCGAAGGGGGACCGTGACGCCTAGGACGTCAGGCGGCGGGCGCCATGGGTGCGATCGGGCCGGCAGGAGCGCCTTGGCGCGACGGCGCAGAGGCCGCGGGAGCCATCTTGACCGACGGCTGCGGCGGCGCGACCGCGGGAGCGGGCGTGGCGGAGGTTGCAGCCGCGGCGGCCGGCTCCCGGCCTTCCTGCGCAAGCAGAAGATTATAGGCGATGGCGCCGGCGTCGCGCACGGTGCCGCTCGGATCCAGACTCGCCTGGATCAGACGCGGCGTGTCAGCCTCGGTCGACGGACGGGCCGCATAGGTGAAGGCCGCGCCGGAGCCGGAACGTCCGCCGAAGCGGTAGAACAGATGGTCCCCGACCTGGCTGACGCGGACCAGCGAATGCCGCCAGCGCGGCGAAACCCCGGTGGTGTGGAAATGGGTGGCGTTGCCTACGCTGGCGTAGACGCGTCCCGACAGGGCGCTCGACGCGATGTCGCGGGCCCGGTTCCAGGCCGCCCGGTTGACCCGCCCGCGCATTGAACCGTCGCAGGTGAAGCTGAACTGACAGCCCGTGCGCCGTCCGGCGCCCTGGAACACGACGCCGCAGACGCTGTTCGGGAAGGCCCGGTGCCGAACGCGGTTCAGCACCACCTGGGCGACCGCCTTCATGCCGTCGCGGCCTTCGCCGCGCGCTTCGTAATAGGCCGCCTGGGTCAGGCATTCGAGATCGCGCGAGGCGTCCAGGGCGCCGCCGAGACGGAAGGGCTGGGCGGCGAGGGGGCCGGTCAGGCTGACGCGGCGCAGGCTGTTTTCCGGCGACTGGGCCCGCAGCTGCTCGAGGCGGGCGGTGAGCAGCTCCGCCTGACGATCGCGCTGGGCCGAACCGGCCACGGTATAGGGGTCGTGCCGCCGGGCGATGGTCAGGGCGCTTTCGTCCAGACCGCCCGCGGCGGCGGCCAGCGCCTCTTCGGTGAAGCCGGCGGCGGTGGCGCTCTCGATGCGCTCGGCCTGGGCCCGCACCGTCGTCGCCTTGGCCGCGGCGCCGCCAAGATAGGCGCAGCCGATCGCCAGACCCACCATCGCGCCGAAGGTCGCCGCCGCCGCGCCCGGCCGAATTCTGGCCTTGCGTTCGGCAGGAGACGTCGCACGCGAATGCGAGGGTTCGGACAAAGGCTCAATCCTGTACAGCAGGGCGCAGCGCCGCCCCCGGGTAGTCTCGCGGCGGGGCGACGCTTTCGGTCGCGACCCGGCTGCGGTAGAACAACGATCAGCGAACAGGCTGGCTCGTCGGGACGCGCCTTAAGCCAGCCATTTATGGCGTCATTGTGGTTGATTCGCAAGATTGGTGGGCGCCGCAACATAGGCGGGTCCGTCTCCGGTATCGCCCGTCTATCCCGTCGACATACCGTGTTAAAATCCCAAGTGACTGCAGCCGATACTGTATTTGCAGACACAGGCTCGACACAGGACGGTTCTCGCCGACCTTTAGACGATTGTCCGGAGCTGGACCTATTGTCATCGTTTCGCCTGTTGCTGCGGCGTCATCTTGCCGCCCGGCGGGCCCGGAACACCTTGGCCGTGGCGACGTTCTGGCTCGATATCAAAGGAGTCTTCCATGAAACGCGCTGCCTTGATCCTCGCCTCCGTGCTCGCCGCCGCCAGCGTCACCGCATGCGGCCACACCACTGAACAGAAGGCCGCGACGGGCGCCGTCGCCGGTGCGGTGGTGGCCGGACCGGTCGGAGCCGCCGTGGGGGGCGCCGCTGGCGCCGCGGTCGGCCGGGCCGAGAAGCCGAACTGACACAGGTGTGAGGCCGATTGCGAGGCGGAGGCCGATCTCCGCCTCGCAACCTTGATTTTCGCCCCCATATGGGCTTAGCCCACCCGGCGTTGGCTGAGCGCCGCTCGCCCGCGCCGTTGCGCAACTGACAACAATCAAGGACATCGACGACCGCTCGCATGAGAGATCTGAAACAAACCGGCTTCAACGACCGCATATCCGCCCAGCAGGACGCCAAAAAGGCCCTGCTCGCCCGCTTCAAGCCCAAGCCCGCCGCGCCCGACCCCGAGTTCGAGAAGCTGCAGGAGAAGCGCGCCGCGGAAAAGGAAGCCCTGCGCCAGCAGCGCGAACTGGAGAAGGCCGAGGTCCGTCGCCAGAAGGCCGAGCTCGAGGCGGCCCGTCTCGCCGCCGACCATGAGGCCCTCGAAGCCGCCGAGGCCGAGAAGCGCGCCGCCCGCAAGGAGCGCAAACAGCTTTCCAAGGAAGAACAGAAGGCGGCCCGCGACCAGCGCTACGCCGCCCGCAAGGCGCGCCAGCGCTAGTCGGACGTCTTCCACGCCCTGTCGCCGAAGCAATCCGCGGCGTCAGGGCGCGTCGCTGTCTCCCAGCACCGCCGCCAGTTGCTGGCCCGAATAGGGCTTGCGAATGAAGGGCCAGGGCGCGTCCGACAGGGCCGCGTCGACATCGTCTCCCGCATAGCCGGACGTCAGCACGATGCGCATCTCCGGCCACAGGCGAGCGCAGTCTCGAGCCAGTTCGATGCCGGTCATGCCGCCGGGCATGACCACGTCGGACAACATGATGTCGAACCGCTGCTGTTTCAGCAGCTCCAGGGCGTGCGGCCCGTTCTCGGCCGCCCGCACTTCCAGGCCCAGACCCTCCAGCAATTCCTGCGCGACCGCGGCCACGCCGGGATCATCCTCAACCAGCAACAGCCGGCGGCCGGCCGCCATGGCTCGCAACTCCGCTATGGGCGTGGCGGGCGCGGCGCCCTCGGTCTCGGCCAGTGGCGGCAGGTACAGGCGGATTTCGGTGCCGCGGCCGACGGTCGAGGTCACCTTGACGCCGCCGCCGCTCTGCCGCGCGAAGCCATAGACCTGGCTCAGCCCCAGGCCGGTGCCCTTGCCCACCGGCTTGGTGGTGAAGAAGGGTTCGAAGACGCGCTCGATAACGTCCGGAGCCATGCCCGAGCCGTTGTCCAGCACCGTGACGCAGACATAGTCGCCGGGCTCGAGCTCGGCGATTTCGCCCGGCGCCACCGGACAGGTCAGGGTCTGGATGCTCAGCTTGCCCCGGTCGCCCAGGGCGTCGCGGGCGTTGACGACCAGGTTCAGCAGCGCGGCTTCGAACTGGGCCGGATCGACACTGACCCGCGCGCCGCCGCGTCGCAGCTTCAGGGTGAAGTCGATCGCCTCGCCCAGCGCCCGGCGGAGGAGGGGCTCGCTTTCGCGGATCAGGCCGTTCAGATCGGTCGGCTCCGGCCGCAGCGCCTGGCGGCGAGAGAAGGCCAGCAACTGGTGGGTCAGACGCTCGCCGCGCCGCGCCGCCGACAACGCCGCCTCGCCCAGCTTCTTCTGCCGCGCGGCGTTGTCGGGAGCCCTCAGCATCATGTCGAGCGCGCCGATCACGACGGTCAGCAGATTGTTGAAATCGTGCGCCACCCCGCCGGTCAGACGTCCGACGGCCTCCATCCGCTGGGCATGCATCAGATCGGCCTCGGCCTTGGCTTTCTCGGCCAGCGCCTCGCCGACCCGCTCCTCCAGCAGTTCGTTGATCCGCTTGAGGTCGTCCTCGGCCCGCTTGGCCTCGGTGACGTCGATATTGGCCCCGACATACCCCTGGAACTGACCGTCGCCGTCGAACCGGGGCACGCCTTCGCAGCGCAGCCAGCGCAGGCCGAGTTGCGGATGGTTGACGCGCAGCAGGCCCTCGAACCGGTCGCGGCGCTTGAAGGCCCGCGTGTATTCGGCTTCCAGCCTCGCCAGGTCTTCGCTGTGCACCATCCGCCGCCAGCCGTCGCCCGGGGCGGCCTCGGCCTCGATGCCGAAGAAGGTCCGGAAGCGACGGTTTGCAAAGGTAACGGTGCTGTCGCCATCGGTCATCCAGATCAGCGCCGGCGCGCTGTCGGCGACGGTGCGGAAGCGGGTCTCGGATTCCTGAAGTCGCGCCTGGGCCTCGCGGATGTCGGTGACGTCGAAGGCCACGCCGACGAAGCCGACGACGTCGTCGCTCGCGCCGAACCGGGGCCGGGAAAACGACTTCAGCCATCGGTACTCGCCGTCGTGGCGTCGGTAGCGCGCCTCCATCGAGAACGGCTGGCCCGTGGCCTCGCCGGCGAGAGACTCATGGAGGACGCGGTCCTGGTCGTCGGGATGGATGATGGCGCGCCAGTCCAGCAGACGCGCTTCTTCATAGGAGCCCCCGCTATAGGCGACGTAGGCCTGGTTGACGAACGCCCGGGTCCGGTCCTGTTGCGTCACCCAGATGAACACCGGCGCGGTGTCGGCGATGGCGCGAAAACGCTCCTCGCTCTCGCGGACCTCTCCCTCGGCCCGGGTCCGTTCGATCTCGGCCCAGGTCCGGCCGGCCACCTCCTGAAGCAACTCCAGTTCGTCGTCGGTCCACTCCCGGACCCGGGAGTCGTGCACATAGAGAAAGGCGCGCAGGCGACCGCCCCGGATGAGCGGCGCCCGCATCAGGGAGCGGGTCTCGAGGCGATCGAAGAGTTCCAGGGCGTCGTGCGTGCGCGGGTCGCTCCGGACATCGGCGATGCGGACGGCGTGACCGGCCGACAGATCCGCGATCAGCTCGGCGCCGAGATCCTCCAGCGAGAACCGTCCCTGGGCGCTGACGACGTCGGCCGTCCAGTCGCGGCTCATCGCGACCTGCTGACGGTCCTGATCGACCTCGCCGTATCCGACGCGCTGGGCGCCCAGCTCCGTCCCGAGGGCGCGCTCGACTTCGTTCATGATCTCGTCCGGCGAGGTCAGGTCGCGCAGGGAGTCGGCCAGCGTGAGCAGAAAGGACTGGCGGCGTTCGCTGTCGTTCACGCGGTCGGACGACAGGCGCAGGGCGTCGATCGAGGCGTCCAGCCGCCCCAGAACCTTGCGCAGGGCGGCGGCGACGATGGTGCAGAACAGTCCGACGACGATGAAGTTGGTCGTCGCGACCACCCCCAGCCGGCTGCTCAATCCGGCTGCCAAGGCCGCCGGTCCAACGATCATCCATCCGCCAACCAGCGACACGAGCAGCGCGAAGACGCCGGCGATCCTTCCCCCCGCCAGCGCCGCGACGATCACCGCGGGCAGCAGGATCATGAAGCCCGTGACGTCGGCATAGAAGGCGGACAGCGCCATGCGCAGCGACAGCATGACCGCCGCGCAGCCGACGCCGAGCAGCGCCGACGCCCACCACGGCCGCGCCCTCACCCGGGCCAGCCGGGTCAGACCCCCATCAATGTCAAACACTCGTCGATACACCCCGACCGCGCTCATTCAGCCCCCGCTCGCGCGCACACGATCCGCAGCAACGTATTGGCCGGCCTTGCGTTCCGACAAGCGTGGCCTTTAAGCGCACGGCCCGTTCGCCCGGCTTGCGCGGGCGGCGGTCGTGCCTACCTCCAATACCGATCCCATAAGACGCCAGGAGCCAGCATGACCGCGACCATCCACACCGGCCTTTCGAAAACGGACCGCACCGACGTGGCGCAGGAGCTGACCAAGGTTCTGGCCGACAGCTTCGCTGTCTATCTGAAGACGCACGGCTATCACTGGAACGTCCGCGGGCCGCAGTTCTTCAGCTTCCACAACCTGCTGGAACAGCAGTATCGAGACATCTGGGCGGCCCTCGACGACATCGCCGAACGGGTCCGCGCCCTCGGCGTCCTCGCCCCCCAGAGCTATTCGGCCTTCGGCAATCTCACCGCCATCAAGGACGGCGATCCGGAGAAGGACGCCCAGGCCATGCTCAAGGAGCTGATGCAGGATCATGAGACCCTGATCGCCACCGCCCGCAAGGCCTTCGAGGCCGCGGACGCCGCCGGCGACGAAGCCTCGGCCGATCTGATGACCCAGCGCCTCGCGGCCCATGAAAAATTCGCCTGGATGCTGCGTTCCACCCTCGGCGAGCCTTGAGGCTTGACCGAGCGGCGTTTTTCCGCCTGAAAACCGCCTCGCTCGCAGCGTACCGCAATGGGTCTGGCGTTCTCGCCGGCCCCGGGAGTTCCAATGGTCAGGTCTGACTGGACATCGATGCTGAAGACCAGCCGCCGGTTCGCCGCTGCGGCGCCCGCCGCGCTGGCCGCCATCGGCGTGGCCATGGCCGCCAGCTCGACCGTCCGTCCCGAGATCGACCGCCGCGCCGAGACCGTGCGCCAGCTGACCGACGGCGACCTCGGCGGCAAGGGCCTCGCCGCCATCACCGCGCGCATGACCCCGTCGCAGATCGCCCTCGCCGTGCGGCACGACCCCGGCGAGCGCCGCGCCGCCCTGTACGGCCTGACGCCCGGCTGGGAGACCCTGTCCATGGGCGGCAAGCCGTCGCTGGACTTCGGCGCCTCGGGTCTGGACGCGCACAGGCTCAACGCCGCCATGCCGACGTCGGGCCTGTTGCGCCCGGCCCAGCCGTTCGCATTCAAGCCGGCGACGGCCGAGGATCGCCGCCGCGCGGTTCGCTGCCTGACCCAGGCCATCTATTATGAAGCGGCCCTCGAACCGACCGAGGGGCAGGAGGCGGTGGCCCAGGTCATCCTCAACCGCGTCCGCGATCCCAACTACGCCAACACCGTCTGCGGCGTGGTCTATGAGGGCGCCGAGCGCGTCACCGGCTGCCAGTTCAGCTTCACCTGCGACGGTTCGCTGGCGCAGGGACCCGTCGCCTGGGCCTGGACCCGCGCCGCCCGCGTCGCCGAGCAGGCGTTGGGCGGCTATGTCGCTGCAAAGGTCGGCACCGCCACCCACTATCACGCCGACTACGTCCACCCGTGGTGGGCCCCGACCCTGAACAAGCTGACCCAGATCGGGGCGCACATCTTCTATCGCTGGAAAGGCGTCTACGGCGAGCCGACCGCCTTCCGCCAGACCTACGCCGGCCGCGAGCCGCGCATCGACGAGGCGCGCTTCGCCCGACCCCGCATGGATCTGGCCTCGACGGCCGAGGCCGGGGCGGCCCTGTCGGAGGCGGCCGCCGGCGGCGCCGCCGCCATGCGGACGGTGGAGATCGACGGCCAGACCCGCGTCGTCGGCGTCGTCTCCCTCGGCGGCCGTCAACAGCCGACCCGCGACCAGATCGCCGAAATCAACCAGCGTCTCGCCAACTTCGAGGAGCCGGCCAAGGCGCCGGCCCCGCCGCCCGCCACGCCCGGCGTGACCGTCCTGGAGGTCGAGGAAGTCGGCCGACCCGTCTCCTGAAAGCCCGCCGCTTCCCTCGAATGGTCCTCTTGCTGAAACGTCTTGGCGCGTTTCGCATTAGGGAAGCCGGCGGCGTGTCGATGTCGGGGCGCACAATCACGGACCCTCGATGACGACCTGGACTGAGGACGATCGGCTCGACGCCCTGCGGGGCTACGACATCCTCGACACCGATCGGGAGGCCGCCTTCGACGACGTGACGGCGCTGATCGCCCGCCTCTGCGACGCGCCCATCGCGGTGATCAATCTGATCGACTCCGACCGCCAGTGGTTCAAGTCCGAGGTCGGCCTCGGCGTCCGCGAGACGCCGCTCGAAACCTCCTTCTGCCGCCACGCCCTGCTGGAGTCGGAACGGCTCGTGGTGCCGGACGCCACCGCCGATGCCCGTTTCGCCTGCAATCCGCTGGTGACCGAAACGGACGGCCTGCGCTTCTATGCCGGGGTGGTGCTCAGGACCGGGGAGGGCCTGCCGCTGGGCACCCTGTGCGTGCTGGACACCAAGCCCCGACCGGAAGGGCTGACCGACCTTCAGTCCCGGGCGCTGGAGGTATTGGCGGGCCAGGTCATGGGCATGCTCGACCTGCGCCGCGCCCTGGCCGCCGGCCGGCGCGGCGACGCCGAATTGCAGCGGACCATGGCCGCCCTGGCCGAGAGCGAATCCCGCTACCGCGCCATCGCCGAGTCCATGCCGCAGATGGTCTGGTCGACCCGGCCGGACGGCTTCCACGACTACTACAACGCCCGCTGGTACGAGTTCACCGGTGTCCCCGCCGGCTCGACCGACGG
>JAXHTU010000051.1:0-20538 GCA_034189955.1 Pseudomonadota bacterium
GCCAGCTGTCGGGCGGGGAGCGCAACCGCGTCCACCTGGCCAAGACCCTGGCCACCGGCGGCAATCTGCTGCTGCTCGACGAACCGACCAACGACCTGGACATCGAGACGCTTCAGAACCTCGAGGAGGCGCTGGAAGGCTTCGCCGGCTGCGCCGTGGTCATCTCCCACGACCGCTGGTTCCTCGACCGCCTGGCCACCCACATCCTCGCCTTCGAGGGCGACAGCCACGTCGAATGGTTCGAAGGCAACTTCGAGGCCTATGAGGAAGACAAGAAGCGTCGCCTCGGCGTCGACAGCCTGATCCCGCACCGGATCAAGTTCCAGAAGTTCGGGCGCTGAAGAACAGGCATTGTCGAAGCGGCCTTCCGATCCGTCGGGAGGCCGTTTTTCATTGGGGCCGAGTGATATTAGGGTCGATCCATGACCGACCGCCCCGCCCTCCTCATCATGCAGCGCCATCTGGCGCCGCTGACGCCCTTCCTCGAGAGCCGTTGGACCGTCTACCGGTTCTGGGAAGGACCGCCGGTCGAGGCGCAGGCGGAGATACGGGCGCTGGTGGTTGCGGGAGAGTTTCCGCTCGACAAGGCGCTCATCGAACAGCTTCCGAAACTGCAGCTGATCGCCTGTTTCACCTCCGGCTACGACGGCATAGACACCGACTGGTGCAAGGCGCGCGGTCTGCCCGTCACCCATGCGCCCGGGGTGAACCATGAGGATGTGGCCGACCACGCCCTGGGCCTGATCATCGCCGCACGGCGGCAGATCGCCGCCGGAGATCGCGCCCTTCGGGCCGGCGACTGGACCGCGGAGTCGAAGACGATCACCCCGTCGCTGCAGGGCCAGCGGGTCGGCGTCGTCGGGCTGGGGGCGATCGGCGAGGCGGTGGCGCGCCGAGCCGAGGCGCTGCGCATGACGGTGCGCTGGTGGGGGCCGCGCGAGAAGCCCGCCGCCTGGCCGCGGGCCGACAACCTGCTGGATCTGGCCCGCGACAGCGACATCCTCGTGGTCGCCTGCAAGGCCGACGACAGCAATAGCGGCCTGATCTCGGCGGCGGTGATCGAGGCGCTGGGGCCGCAGGGGCTGCTGGTCAATGTCGCGCGCGGCCAGCTGGTCGACGAGGACGCGCTGATCGCGGCGCTGAAGGACGGGCGGCTGGGCCAGGCGGCGCTGGACGTGTTCGAGGACGAGCCGACCGACCCGGCGCGGTGGGCCGACGCGCCCAACACCGTGCTGACGCCCCACACCGGCGGGGCCACGACCGAGGCGGTTCAGGGCATGCTGATGCTGCTGCTGCAGAACCTCGAGGCGGCCTTCGCCGGCGAACCGCTGAAGACGCCGGTCCCCTAGGGCGGACTCAGACGCCGGCCGACATGTCGGGGAAGGGCATGGTCTCCGGCTCCGGCGCCGGCATGGCGACGCCCGGCGTCGTCGGCGGCGCGGGCGGACGCGGGCGCTCCGCGTCGGACAGCAGGCCGTCGCCGTCGGCGTCCATCCGGTTGAACATCCGCCGCGCCCCGGCGGTCAGCTCCTCGCGCGAGATGCGGCCGTCGTTGCTCGTGTCCGACTGGCCGATCATGCGGCGCAGGCGGCCGCCGCCCATGGAACCGGCCGGGCCGCGGCTGAGCACCGCCAGTTCGTCGCCGGTGAGGACCGCGTCCTGGTTGGCGTCGAGCCGGTCGAACAGCCGGTCCGCCCAGGCGGGGACATCGGCGAGGGCGCGCGGCGGGCCCATACCGCCCCCCTGGCCGGGCCCGGGACCGCCGCCGGGGCCGGTCTGGGCGGCGGCCGGTCCGGCCAGCAGAACGAGCAGGCCGAGGGCCGTCGCCGCGCCAAGGTTCGCCTGATGGGTCATGAGCCGGTCCATCCTGTTCTGTCCGGCTGCGAGATTGTGCCCGAACCGACGTCGTGGCCAGCGGTTTCCGCTTGCATAATCATATAAGGATATCTTTATATGAGCGCCATGACCCTGACCGCCGACCAGACCGTCGAAGCCCTGCGCGCCGCCGGCGAGCCGACCCGCCTGCGGGTGCTGTCGCTGCTGGCCGGCGAGGAGCTGTCGGTGATGGAGCTGTCGCACATCCTCGACCAGAGCCAGCCGCGGGTCTCGCGGCATCTTAAGCTGATGACCGACGCCGGGCTGATCGAACGATTCCCCGACGGGGCGCGGGTGTTCTACCGCCTGACCTCGGACGCTCTCGCCCGGCGGCTGATCGACACCGTGCTGGACGTGCTGGACAGCGGCGCGGGCGAGGCCGACGACCGTCGGCTGGAGGAGGTGCGGCGCGATCGCGAGGTCGCCGCCGGCGCCTATTTCGAGCGTATCGCGCCGCAGTGGGACCGCATCCGCTCGCTCTATGTCTGCGAAAGCGCGGTCGAGGCGGCGATCCTGCGCGCCGCCGGCGACGGGCCGTTCGAGCGGGTCGTCGACCTGGGCACCGGCTCGGGGCGGATGCTGACCCTGCTGGGCGAGAAGGCGGCCGCGTCCCTGGGCCTCGACCTGAGCCAGAACATGCTCAACATCGCCCGCGCCAATGTCACCCGCGCCGGGCTCGACAAGGTCGAGCTGCGCCACGGCGACATCTTCTCGACCCGCCTGCCGCCGCACAGCGCCGACCTGGTGCTGGTGCACCAGGTGCTGCACTACCTCGCCGATCCGGCCGCGGCCGTGGCCGAGGCGGCGCGGCTGGTGATGGTCGGCGGGCGCCTGCTGATCGTCGACTTCGCCCCGCATGCGCTGGAGCATCTGCGCGAGGAGCACCAGCACCGCCGGCTCGGCTTCGGTGACGAGGAGATGCGGCGCTGGTTGACCGGGGCGGGCCTGACGCCCTCGGCTCCGGTCGCCTTGCCCCCGGACACCGACGGCCTGACCGTGGTCGTCTGGACCGCTGAACGGAGCGCCGAATCGACGGCGAAGGTGGCGTGAGCGCCTCCCCTCTCAGCCTCGCCGAGGCCCGCGCCCTGCTGCTGTCGCCGCTGGGGCCGGTGGCCCGCGCCGGCCAGGACGCCTCGCGGCCGCGCGTGTCGTTCGAATTCTTCCCGCCCAAGTCCGACGAGGCGGAGGCCAGCCTGTGGAAGGCGGTGACCCGGCTCGCCCCGCTGCAGCCGGACTTCGTCTCGGTCACCTATGGCGCCGGCGGCTCGACGCGCGAGCGAACCCACCGGACGGTCGAGCGCATCCTCGCCGAAACCGCCCTGACCCCGGCCGCCCACCTGACCTGCGTCGAGGCCAGCCGGGACGAGGTCGATGCGGTGATCGACGGCTATCGCGACGCCGGGGTGCGCCACATCGTGGCCCTGCGCGGCGATCCGCCGGGCGGAAACGGCATCGGCGGGGCCTATGTTCCGCGTACGGACGGTTACGCCAACGCCACCGAACTGACCGCCGCGATCACGGCCAGGGGCGGCTTCGACGTGATTGTCGGCTGCTATCCCGAAGGCCATCCGGAAAGCCCCTCGGCCGAGCATGATCTGAACGTGCTCAAGGCCAAGATCGACGCCGGCGCGACCCGGGCCATCAGCCAGTTCTTCTTCGACATCGACGCCTTCCTGCGCTTCCGCGACCGCGTCCGGGCCGCGGGCGTGACCATTCCGATCATCCCGGGGATCATGCCGGTCAGCAATTTCAACGGCCTGAAGCGGATGTCGGCGGCGTGCGGCGCGGCGGTGCCGGACTGGCTGGCGGCCCATTTCGACGGACTGGACGACGACCCGGAGACGCGCAAGCTGATCGCCGCCTCGGTGGCGGCCGAGACCTGCGCCCGTCTGCAGGAAGAGGGCTTCGCCGACTTCCACTTCTACACGCTGAACCGCGCCGACCTGGTCTATGCGATCTGCCGGGTGCTGGGCGTGCGTGAAACCAGGGCCGCCACCGCATGAGTTCTCCCCTGCCCCGCGCCGACCGCATCGCCGCCCTGCACCGCGCCGCGAAAGAACGCATCCTCGTCCTCGACGGCGCCTGGGGGGTGATGATCCAGCGCACCGAACTGTCGGAACGGGATTTCCGCGGCGACCGCTTCGCCGACCACGTCGGCCAGATGAAGGGCAATAACGACATCCTGTGCCTGACCCGGCCCGACATCATCGCCGGCTTGCACGACCAGTATTTCGCCGCCGGCGCCGACATCTCCGAGACCAACACCTTCTCGGCCACGACCATCGCCCAGGACGACTACCAGCTGGACGAAGAGGCGGTGTGGGACATCAATCTGGAGGGCGCGAAACTGGCCCGCGCCGCCGCCGACCGCTGGACGACGAAGGAGCCGCACAAGCCGCGCTTCGCCGCCGGCTCGATCGGGCCGCTGAACAAGATGTTGTCGATGTCGTCGGACGTGAACGATCCGGGCGCGCGGCTGGTGACCTTCGACCAAGTCTATGACGCCTATCGCCATCAGGTGAAGGCGCTGTACGCGGGCGGCGTCGACCTGTTCCTGATCGAGACCATCACCGACACCCTGAACTGCAAGGCGGCGATCAAGGCCATCCTCGACCTGCAGGACGAGGGGCTGGAGCCGCTGCCGATCTGGATCTCCGGCACCATCGTCGACCGCTCCGGGCGGACCCTGTCGGGCCAGACGGCCGAGGCCTTCTGGCACAGCGTGCGCCACGCCAAGCCGTTCGCCGTCGGCTTCAACTGCGCCCTCGGCGGCGAGCTGATGCGGCCCTTCATCGCCGAGCTGAGCCGCGTCGCCGACACCCTGGTCGCCGCCTATCCCAACGCCGGCCTGCCCAACGCCATGGGCGAATACGACGAGCAGCCGCACGAGACCGCGCATTTCATCGAGGAATGGGCCCGGTCGGGGCTGGTCAATATCGTCGGCGGCTGCTGCGGCACCACGCCGGAGCACATCCGGCACACGGCGGAGGCGGTGTCGAAGCTGCCGACTCGGGAAATTCCGGAGCGGCCGGTGGCGATGCGTCTGTCAGGGCTGGAACCGTTCGAGCTGGTGGCGTGATGGCGGTCCAAAACTGTTCCCTTCTCCCATTGGGACAAGGTGGCCCGGAGGGCCGGATGAGGGTCGGCTGCATCCGTCGGCGTAAGCCGCCGCACCGATCGCGAAACGGCTTGCGCCGACCGCCCCACACGACCCTCGCCCGTTCGCGCCAGAACGACGGCTGCGCCGCCGTGCGCTCAAGCCCTCTCCCAATGGGAGAGGGAGGACCGTCATGAGACCCACCTTCATCAACATCGGCGAGCGGACCAACGTCACCGGCTCGGCCAAATTCCGCAAGCTGATCGCAGCCGGCGACTATGGCGCGGCCCTCGACGTGGCGCGGCAGCAGGTCGAGGCCGGGGCCTCGGTCATCGACATCAACATGGACGAGGGGCTGCTGGACGGCGTCGTCGCCATGCGCACCTTCCTCAATCTGATCGCCGCCGAGCCCGACATCGCCCGCGTGCCGGTGATGATCGACAGCTCCAAATGGGAGGTGATCGAGGCCGGGCTGAAATGCGTCCAGGGCAAGCCGATCGTCAATTCGATCTCGATGAAGGCGGGCGAGGCCGAATTCCGCGAACAGGCCGTGAAATGCCTGCGCTACGGGGCCGCCGTGGTGGTCATGGCCTTCGACGAGGTCGGCCAGGCCGACACCGCCGCGCGCAAGATCGAGATCTGCACCCGGGCTTACCGGATCCTCGTCGACGAGGTCGGCTTCCCGCCCGAGGACATCATCTTCGACCCCAACATCTTCGCCGTGGCGACGGGGATCGAGGAACACGACAACTACGCCGTCGACTTCATCGAGGCGACCCGGGTCATCAAGGCGACCCTGCCTTACGCCCGGGTGTCGGGCGGGGTGTCGAACGTCTCGTTCAGCTTCCGCGGCAATGAGCCGGTGCGCCGGGCGATCCACGGGGTCTTCCTGTACCACGCCATCCAGGCGGGCATGGACATGGGCATCGTCAACGCCGGCGACCTGCCGGTCTACGACGACATCGACCCGAAGCTGCGCGAGGCGGTCGAGGATGTGATCCTGAACCGGCCGCAGCGGACCAATGTCTCGAACACCGAGCGGCTGGTCGAGATGGCCCCCGACTACAAGGGCGACAAGGGCGCGGCGCGGGTCGTCGACCTGACCTGGCGCGAACAGCCGGTCGGCAAGCGCATCGAATACGCCCTCGTCCACGGCGTGACGGAATATATCGAGGCCGACACCGAGGAGGCGCGGCGGGGCGTCGAGCGCCCGCTGCACGTCATCGAGGGCCCGCTGATGGACGGTATGAACGTCGTCGGCGACCTGTTCGGCGCGGGCAAGATGTTCCTGCCCCAGGTGGTCAAGTCGGCGCGGGTGATGAAACAGGCCGTGGCCTGGCTGGAGCCCTTCATGGAGGCCGAAAAGACCGGCAAGCCGCGCGAACAGGCCGGCCGCATCCTGATGGCCACGGTCAAGGGCGACGTCCACGACATCGGCAAGAACATCGTCGGCGTCGTCCTGCAGTGTAACAACTACGAGGTCATCGACCTGGGCGTCATGGTCCCGGCCGACCGCATCCTCGACGCGGCGATCGAGCACAGGGTCGACGTCGTCGGCCTGTCGGGCCTGATCACGCCGTCGCTGGACGAGATGGTCTTCGTCGCGCGCGAGATGGAGCGGCGGGGCTTCACCATCCCGCTGCTGATCGGCGGGGCGACCACCAGCCGGACCCACACGGCGGTCAAGATCGAACCCGGCTATCGCGGCGGCTCGACCACCTATGTCGTCGACGCCAGCCGGGCCGTCGGCGTGGTCTCGGGCCTGCTGTCGCCGACCGAAAAGGCGCGCAACGAGGCCGCCACCCGCGACGAATACATCCGCCTGCGCGAACAGTTCGCCCGGGGCCAGACGACAAAGGCGCGGGCCGCCCTGCCGGCGGCGCGGGCCAACCGCTTCCGGCCGCGGGCCGAGACGCCCCTGCCCCCGCGCCCCTCCTTCCTCGGCGTGCGCGCCTTCGACGGCTGGGACCTGAAGGATCTGGCCGACCACATCGACTGGACGCCCTTCTTCGCCAGCTGGGAGCTGATCGGCCGCTATCCGATGATCCTCGAGGACGAGATCGTCGGCGAGGCCGCGCGCGACCTGTTCAAGGACGCGCAGGCGATGCTGAAGCGGATCGTCGACGAGAACTGGTACACCGCCCGCGGCGTGGTCGGCTTCTGGCCCGCCAATGCGCGCGGCGACGACATCGTGGTCTGGGCCGACGAGGCCCGCACGACCGAACTGGCGCGTTTCCACGGCCTGCGCCAACAGATCGCCAAGACCAACGGCAAGCCCAACCTGTGCCTGTCCGACTTCGTGGCCGAGGACGGCGACGACTGGCTGGGGGCCTTCGCGGTCACCGCCGGACACGGCGAGCTGGAGAAGGCGGCCGCCTTCCGCGCGGCGGGCGACGACTATTCGGCCATCCTCGCCACCAGCCTTGCCGACCGGCTGGCCGAGGCCTTCGCCGAGGCGCTGCACAAGAAGGTCCGCGTCGAACTGTGGGGCCACGCCCCCGACGAGGCGACCACCGTCGAGGATCTGATCGCCGAAACCTATCAGGGCATCCGCCCGGCCCCCGGCTATCCGGCGCAGCCGGACCATACGGAGAAGGCGACGCTTTTCCGTCTGTTACAGGCCGAAGCCAATGCAGGTATGGCGCTGACCGAGAGCTTCGCCATGAGCCCGCCGGCCTCGGTCTCGGGCCTCTATTTCGGTCACGCGGAGAGCCACTATTTCGGCGTCGGCAAGATCGACCGCGACCAGATCGCGGACTACGCCCGGCGCAAGGGCTGGGACGTGGCGACCGCCGAACGCTGGCTGGGGCCGATCCTCAACTACGACCCGGGCGCGGCCGACCGCAGCGACGCGGCCTGATCCCCGCTTCCTTCTCCTCAGGCCGTCATCCCCGGGCTTGACCCGAGGCTCGGACCGTCCGGTGCGGGGCGGCGCCGGACGCGCTCCAGTCTTCGGACCATCCGCGCGACGCGGCCGCCCTGTCCAAAGACCGCGGGACAAGGGCGTGATGGGGGTATTATCCACTGTCCCCCAATTCTCCGCCGGGCGTCGCCGAATTCCCCGTGAATTCGTCTCCGAAATCTCCGCCTATTCCAGCCCCACCTCGGCGGGCGTCGCCGGGGCGGTGGCGATGTTGTCGCGCAGGCGGCGGGCGGCATGCTCGCAGCGGCCCGGCAGGCCGAAGAACAGGCCGAAAGCCTGGCTGCGCACCGCCTCCTCCTGACCGGCCAAGGGCGCCCATTTGGCCGTGGCCTCGGCGGCGGCCGCCTGGGCGGCGGCGCGGCTGGCGGGGGTCTGACGCGAGGCGGCGGCGTCCAGCGCCGAGCGGAAATCGGCCGCCTCCAGCCGGCCCAGCCGGATGATGTCGCGGTCCAGGTCGTCGGCCGTGGTCAGGGTCTCGCCCAGGGCCACATGGCCGTTCACCAGCGCCTCGCACCAGGCGACCAGCGGATAGTCGGCCTCGGGCGCGCCGCGCGGCAGGGGATTGGCGTAGGCCACCGCTTCGCGGAAGCGCCGCGCGTCGGCGGTCTCGCCGGTGGCCGGTCCGGCGGTGACGACGGGGCCGTCCTGCCCGGAAACGGGCGCGGTCTGAACCGTCAGGGCGGCGGCGAGGGCAAGGCTGGCGATCATGGAGGGCTCCGCAAGAATCGGCCGCGGCGGCGGCTTCGGATGGCGCAACGCTTCAGGGAGGGCGATGGTTTTTCCGTGGCGGTCGTCGGGCAAAGAAAAAGGGCGGCGGATCCGGAGATCCGCCGCCCTCTCAGGCCCGAAAGCCTGATCTCAGTCGCCTTAGAACGTCAGGTCGAAGCCCAGACGGACGTAACGCGGGGTCTGGTAGCCGATCGGGGCGCGGAAGTTCGGATCCGCGTCGCCGTTGGCCTGTTCCCCAAACTCGTTGATGTCGGTGACACCGCGGAAGTTGAAGATGTTGAACACGTCGGCGCGGAGAACGAGTTCACCCGAACCAACATCGATCGGCACGTTGTAACGCAGCGACATGTCGATCTGCTTGACCCAGTCGCTTTCCGCAACCGTGCCACGCGGGGTCAGTTCACCACCGCAGTAGTAAGACGCCGCGCCGTACTCTTGCGAGTAGATCGCATTGAGGTAGTTCGGATCGTCCTCGTTGGGCGTGCCGTCCGCGTTCAGCGGGATCGGATACAGGCCGAGGCAGCCGTACTTACGCGGCGAACTGATGTTCATGTTCGCACCGACCAGCAGGTTGTCGGTCAGCTGGTACGAACCGAACAGCTTGAACACGTGGCCACGGTGGTTGGGCAGCAGGCCGTTCGAACCGTCGGTCAGACCGGGTTGGTCGAAGTCCTGGGTGATGCCGGCATCGGTCTGGCCGTTGTCGGACTTCACATAGCCCTCGGTGTTGCCGCGGCTCTCCGAGATCGTCCAGGACCCCTGGAGGGTCCACACGCCGTCGAAGGCGCGTTCGAACTCGATCTGCAGCGCCGTGTAGGTGCGCTCGGCCTTGGGATAGCCGAGGTCAGCGGCGCTGAAGTTGACGGTCCGGACAGTGGTTTCACCCGGCAGCGGATCGGACAGGGTGATGCTGGAAGCAGCGCCCGGATTGACGATCACGTACTGGTGGAAACCGTCCCAGATATCGTCGCAGCCGACGATGCCTTCACGGTCGCAGTAAGCATTGACGGCGAGATCGATCGCGACGTCCTCGGCGTTCCGCAGCAGGTCGCGGTAGATCACCGTGGCCGAGGCGGACCACAGGTCTCCGAAGCGACGCTCATAGCCCAGGATGAACTCTTCTTCCTGGGTGGATTCCAGGTTCTGGGCCGAGAGCGACGCCGTATCGGCGACTTCACCACGATCGGTGACGCCGCAACCGATGACGCCGGGAGCCGAGAGACCGGCGCCCTGGCCGCCCGGGCACTCCGAAGCGCCGGACCAGCCGACGATCTGCGCGCCCAGAGCGAAGGGCGAGCCGTCAGCGGCGTAGGGTTGACCGTCCGGGCCGTTCGAAACGCGGTAGTATTCGCGGTAGAACAGCTCGTTGCCGGCCTGACGGAAGGCGGTGTTGGAGGCGACCGGCAGGTAGTAGACGCCGTACGAACCGAAGACGCGGTCGCGGCCGTCGCCCGACAGGTCGTAGTTGAAGCCGACGCGCGGGCCGATTTCCTCGTCGAAGTTGACGTACTCTTCGCCGTCGCCGTTGTAGAGGCGGAACTTGTCGAGGCGGACCCCGAGGTTCAGCGACAGACGATCGTTCACGTCCCAGGCGTCCTGGATGTAGAAGGCTTCGTTCTCGCCTTCGAACGTGCCGCCCGAACGGAAGATGTTCAGTTCGACGTAGTCTTCACCGGGAGCCAGGTTGCCGCCGATGGCCTGCGGGGTCGTCGCCGCGGCCCTGCGGTAGATCCAGGCGCCGACCAGATCGCCGGTCCGCTGCGAGTTTTTCTCCAGCGAGGTCTCTTCCAGCTCGTAGCCCATGCGGACGTGGTGGTCGCCGAACATGGAGAAGAAGACGTCGGCGTCGGCGCGGTAGAAGGTGCGCTCGGTGTTCCGCGGGAAGACGGTCGAGTTGGCCGTCTGGCCGGGGCTGACGCGACGCGACGGGGTCGTGCGGCTGTCCTGGGCGAACTCGATATCGAAGCTGGCCGGGATGGTGTTGTTGCTGTCCTGGTTGTTGCCGTAGGCGGCGGACAGGGTCAGCCAGTCGGTGAACTGGCCCGTATAGCGCACGACATAGCTTTCGCCGCCCTGGCTGATGCGGGTCGGGACGTCCGGACGGCTGAGCACCGAGCCGGTCGCCATGTCATAGGCGCCGGTGTACTGGCGGAACTCGCGGCTGGTGTCGAAATAGGTGAACTCGAGCCGGTGATCGTCGGTGATGTAGCCGTCGATCTTCAGGCCGTAGAAGGGATCGTCGTCTTCCTGGTAGGTGTAGCTGCCGGTCTGGCCGGCGGCGAACGAGTTGTTGTCCTGGAACTGGGCCAGACCGTAGAAGAACAGACGATCGCGAATGATCGGGCCGCCCGCTTCGAGGATCAGGCTGGTCGATTCCGACTCGTCGGCCGAGTTCAGCGACGAATAGGTGTCCGGCGCATTTTCACGCAGGTCGTTCAGCACGGTGTTGCCGCGGATCGCGAACGTGAAGTCGTTCGAACCGGACTTGGTGACAGCGTTGATGATGCCGCCGGTGGCGCGACCGAATTCGGCCGGATAACCACCCGTCTTCACTTCCACCGAGCGGTAGAAGTCGAACGGCACCAGCGACGCGCCGATGTAGTTATCGAAGTTCGTGATGTTCAGGCCGTTCACGTAGAAGGCGTTCTCGGCGACCGAGGAGCCGCCGATCGACGGAACGTCGCCGAAGGACGAGTCACCCTGGACGGTCGACGGGGCCAGCAGGGTCACAGCGGTGATGCTGCGGCCGACCGGAACGGTCTTGACCAGTTCCTCGAGGTCCACGACCAGGCCGGTCGTGTTCTGGCTGAAGGCGAGCGTCTGGCTGGCGCCGGTGACCACGATCTCGTCCAGGGCGGTGGCGCCGCCGCTGGTCAGAACGAAGGTGTAGGCCGACTCGGAGCCGAGGCGGACCGCGGCGGTCTGCACGGCCGAACCATAGCCCGGGGCCTCGATGGTGACGGTGTAGCTGCCGATCGGGATCAGGGCGGCGCGGAACTGCCCCGTCTCATTGGTGGTGAGGTTACGGGTCAGACCCTGCTCGTTCGAGCGGACGGTGACCGTGGCGTTCGAAACCGGCGCGCCGGTTTGATCAGTGACGACGCCGGTCATGGTGCCGCTGGTGTAGTCCTGGGCGGACACGGCCGTCGGCATCAGCACGACAGCGGCGACCGGCAGGGCGGAAGCGGCCAGAAGCGCGGCGCCGCCGATCATCGATGACTGCAGCAAGCGCTGACGAATGGAATGGATTCTCAAACCAAGTCCTCCTTGAGTGAAACACGGCACCCGCTGGGCCCCCCGAGTTTCGAAAAGTTCCCAATGCGGCCCAATGCGCATGGATGGGATGTTGTTACGACGAGGCCTCCCGGCGCGCACTCGCAATTACGTTCTGGTAATGCGTTTGCCGCACGGGTGTCACAGTTCAGCCACAACGCCGCAACAGGGACGGATGCTCCCGGCGGCCCCGCTTGAACGCTCGCGGCAGGGGACCGCGGCGGCGGGGGGGTAGTGGTTGATTTTTGCCGTATTGTGGACGTACGGTGTTAGGTCAAACTCAACCTGGAGTGCCGCCATGCTGACAAGAATTGGAATCGCCGTCTGCGCCCTTTCCATGATCGCTCCGGCGGTCTCCCTGGCGCAGTCCGCTCCTGTGCAGCGCCCGCCCGGTTTGCCGCCGGTGATCCAGCCGTACGACCGGATGAATCCGGAACGCATGCAGGCTGAAACCTTCAATCGGGCCTTGACCACCCAAGCCTCTGTTTCACCGGCCCGCGCGGCTCGCGCGGAAAGGGTCGCCGCGCTGATCAACGAAGGCCGTTGTGAAGACGCCGTCGCCCTGGCCCGCGCCGAGAACGATCGGCGCCTGGCGCGCCGCGCAGAGACTTTGTGCAAACCGGCTGAAGGAACGAATCGGTCCGAATAAGCGCTCGCGCCTAAACCGGATGCCCTGCAGGGGCGGGCGGCGACGCGCGGCGGTCGCATCCGGAGGGCTGGGCGTGAGCTCAGCCCTTTCGCTTGCCCCCCGGTGATGTCGCTGTGACGGCTCTCTTCCCTAGGGTCCGACCGGCAGCCCCTGGCGTTCGATCCCGACGCGAACTGCATACGACTCCGGCTCTGGCGTGCAGGACGCCACGGCCAGTTGCGCCGCCATGAGACACAGGAAGGCCGCCGCGATCGGCTGGAGCCGTTTTGAGACAGCCAGGGTGATGGAAACGGCCATATCGGACACTCCGGAGACGGACTTCAGCCTCCCGACGCAAGGCCCGCGCCGGGCTCCCGGCGCCCGGCCGTGATCCCCTTCGTGCGCGATCTTGAGGTGGTCTACGGCCGGGTCGATGTGGTGTCGCCGCTGATCCGCCGGGTGATCGCCCCGAACCCCGGACCCTTTACCTTCACCGGCACCGGCACCTATCTCGTCGGCCGCGGCGCCTCCGGCGCGGGCGTGGCGGTGATCGACCCCGGCCCGCCGGACGAGGCCCACCTCGCCGCCCTGCTGGCGGCGGTCGAGGGTCAGACGGTCAGCCATGTGCTGGTGACCCACACCCACCGCGACCACTCGCCCCTCGCCCGCCCGTTCGCCGACACGGTCGGTGCGCCGGTGCTGGCCGCCCGGCCGCCGGCGCGAATCGTTCACGCCTCGGGCGCGCTGGACGAGGACGATGACGGGGTGTTCGCGCCGGACGTGATCCTGACCGGCGGCGAGGTGGTGAGCGGCGACGGCTGGACCCTCGAGGCCATGGCGACGCCAGGTCACGCCTCGAATCACATGGCCTTCGCGCTGCGCGAGGAGAACGCCCTGTTCAGCGGCGACCATGTGATGGGCTGGTCGACCACCGTGGTGGCCCCACCCGACGGCGACATGACCGCCTATATGGCCAGCCTGGAGGCTGTGATCGCGCGCCGCTTCTCGACGATCTGGCCGACTCATGGCGCGCCGGTCACTGATCCGGAGCCATTCCTGGCCGCCTATCGCGTCCACCGGCTGGAGCGGGAGGCGCAAATCCTCGCCCATCTGGCGGATGGCCCGCAGAGGATCATGGAGATGACGCCGGCGCTGTACGCCGCGGTGGACTCGCGCCTGTGGCCGGCGGCGGGCCTGACCGTCTGGGCGCATCTGGTCGCCCTGGAGCGCGCGGGACGGGTGCGGGCCGAGCCGGGGCCGGAGGTGGACGCCGTCTGGCGCCTCGCCTGAAACCTATTCGACGACGCGCAGCCGCTCGCTGAGCCGCGTGGCCAGTCGGCAGGCCTCGCCGCCGTGCGAGCGGCGGTCACGGGCGGCGACGCGGACGTCGGTCCGCCCGGGGCGGATACGGATCACCGCGTCATGCGCCGCGCCGAACCAGAAGCCGCGATGGGTGCCCGCCGCCCGGCCGACGTTGACGCGGCCCTGCACCGAGAAGCCGGACTCCTGCAGCGCCCAGACGGCCGCGGCCGGCGCGACCTGGGCCAGGACCGGCGCGGCGCCGGGGCAGGCTTCCGGGCCGCCCGTGACAGCGGGGCCCGCGCCGGCGCGCCGGGCGGCCAGATCGCCGAAGCCGGGGATCTCGGCCAGATCGGTGCTGATATCGTCCGGGGGCGCGGACGTCAGGCGCGAGGCCTGCCAGGTGTAGCCGCCCACCGTCAGGGCCGAGATGGCGACCGCCACCGCCGCCAGCCAAGGCGAGGCCCGGCCGCGCACGGCGAAAGCCAGCAGCATCAGGGCGGCTATGGCTCCGATCGCCGCCAGCCCGATCCCGACCTGCATGGCCAGCAGGTCGTGGCCGATGGCATAGGTCCACAGGCCCGTCCGGGTCCCGAGGGCGGCGATCAGGACGAACACCGGGGCGAGGATGACGAGCGCCGCGAGCCGCGAGCCGCCTCCGGTCGATGCCCGCTTCAGCCTCGCCATCGTGTCAGCCTCCGGTCGGCAGGCGGTAGTCCTTCATCCGCTCGCGCACCAGTTTCTTGTCGATCTTGCCGGTCGCGCCCAGCGGAATGTCGTCGACGAAGACCACGTCGTCCGGCATCCACCATTTGGCGATCTTGCCCTGAAGGAAGTCGAGGTGCTCCTGCTTGTCCTGGTCCTGGCCCGGCTTGAGCTTGATCACCAGCACCGGACGCTCGTCCCATTTGGGATGGGCCGCGCCGATCACGGCGGCCAGCTCGACCTTGGGATGGCCCATGGCGAGGTTCTCGATCTCGATCGAGCTGATCCACTCGCCCCCGGACTTGATCACGTCCTTGGCGCGGTCGGTGATCTGCATGAAGCCCTGCGGATCGATGGTCGCCACGTCGCCGGTGTCGAAGAAGCCCTCGTGGTCGAGGATGTCGCCGCCCTCGTCCTTGAAATAGGCCCCGGCGATGGTCGGTCCCTTGATCATCAGCCGGCCATAGGTGTGCCCGTCGTGCGGCAACGCCTGGCCGGCGATGTTCTTGAGCTTGAGTTCGACGCCCAGCGGCGGCGTGCCCTGCTTGATACGCCACTTCATCTGCTCGTCGTACGGCAGGGCCTTCAGCTCGGGCGGCAGGTTGGACAGGGTGCCGATCGGGGAGGTCTCGGTCATGCCCCAGCCCTGCAGCACCTCGATGTCGAATTCCTCCTGGAAGGCGCGGATCAGGCTTTCCGGCACGGCCGAGCCGCCGATCAGCACCCGCTTGACGGTCGGAATCTTCAGCTTGTGCTCGCGCAGGTGCGCCAGCAGCCCCTGCCAGACGGTCGGCACCGCGGCCGAGAAGGTCACGCCCTCGCTCTCGATCAATTCGTAGATGGCCGCCCCGTCCATGCGCGCGCCCGGCATGACCAGTTTGGAGCCGGCCGCGGGACCGCCGAAGGCGATGCCCCAGGCGTTGGCGTGGAACATCGGCACCACCGGCAGGATCACCTCGCTGGGCGTCGCCCCCAGCACCGTGGACTGAAGGCCCAGCAGCGTATGGATGAAGTTGGACCGGTGCGAGTACAGCACCCCCTTGGGATTGCCGGTCGTGCCCGAGGTGTAGCAGAGGCCGCAGGCCGTCTGTTCGTCGAAGCCGCCCCAGACCGCGTCGTCCGAAGCCGAGGCCAGCAGCGCCTCATAGCATTCGGCCCCGGGCAGCGTCGTCGCCGGCATGTTCAGTTCGTCGGTCATGACCACGACCCGCTGCACCGAGGGGCAATGCGGCAGGATGGCTTCCAGCAGGGGGATGAAGGTCAGGTCGACGAAGATGATCTTATCTTCGGCGTGGTTGATGATGTAGATCAGTTGCTCGGGGAACAGGCGCGGGTTCAGGGTGTGGCAGACCGCGCCGATGCCCATGACGCCGTACCAGGCCTCGATGTGGCGGCCGCTGTTCCAGGCCAGGGTGGCGACGCGATCGCCGACCTGGACGTCCCAGGCCTTCAACACGCCGGACACCCGTCTGGCCCGGGCGTGGATCTCGGCATAGGTGGTGCGCACGATCGGCCCTTCGACCGAGCGGGTCACGACCTCGCGGTGACCATGCCAGTTTCTGGCGTGGTCGATGATCTTGTCGACCGTCAGCGGCCAGTCCTGCATCATTCCCAGCATTGGTATCCCTCGCTTGCACCCGCTGCCCGGAGCGCTTGGGCCAAGGAGTATCGGGCCGTCCGCCGTTAGGCAACGTGACGCTAGGTCACCTGTGGCCCGCGTCTGGCGCTTGGCGGCGGGGCCGCTCTGGCCCTAGAAGGCCGGCATGCCCATTCTGATCGCCATCACCGGAGGCTCCGGCTCCGGCAAGAGCACCCTGGCGGAGACCCTGCTGGCCGCCCTGCCGCGGGGCTCCGCCGTGCTGGTGCGCGAGGACTCCTACTATCGCGACGCCGCCAGCCTGCCCGGCTTCGACGCCGCCACCTTCGATTTCGACGATGTGGCCGCGCGCGATCACGACCTGATGATCGCCGACCTCGCCGCCCTGAAGGCCGGCCGCGACGTCGTCGCCCCGGTCTATTCCTTCATCCACCACGGGCGCGAGCCGGGCGGCGAGCCGGTGCGCGCCGCCGATGTGGTGATCGTCGAGGGCACCCACGTGCTGTGCACCCCCGGCCTGGTCGAGCTGTTCGACATCCGGGTGTTCGTCGACACCCCGGCCGACATCCGCTTCATCCGCCGCCTTCTGCGCGACCAGGCCGAACGCGGCCGCACCGCCGATTCCGTGATCCAGCAGTATCTGGCCACGGTCCGGCCCGGACATGAGCGGCTGACCGAGCCGTCGCGGCTCAACGCCGACTTCATCGTCGCCGACGCCACGGCCGCCGTGCGGCTCGAGGATCCGCAGGCGGTGGTCCGGCTGGCCGCGCCGGTGCTGGCCCACCCGCTGCTGGCGGACCTGCTGGCGGGCTGATCAGGGCCAGAGCCGCGTCTTGCGCCAGCCGGCCCCGGCCCGCTCGAAGCGCAGCCGGTCATGAAGGCGGAACGGCCGGTCGCGCCAGAATTCGACGCTGTCGGGGATCACCCGCCACCCGGTCCAGCGCTCGGGGCGCGGCACGTCGGTTTCGGCGAAACGGGCCGTCTCGCGCGCCACGGCCTGTTCGAGGGTCTCGCGGCTGCCCAGCGGCCGCGACTGGTCCGAGGCCCAGGCGCCGATCCGGCTCTCGCGCGCCCGGCTGGCGAAATAGGCGTCGGCCTCGGCGACGCTGACCGGCTCCACCGCCCCGCGCACCCGCACCTGCCGGCGCAGCGACTTCCAGTGGAACAGCAGGGCCGCCGACGGATGCGCCGCCAACGCTTCGCCCTTGGCGCTCTCGCGGTTGGAGTAGAAGGTGAAGCCGCGGTCGTCGACGTCCTTGAGCAACACGATCCGCGCGTCGGGAATACCGGCCGCGTCGACGGTGGCCAGCGTCATGGCGTTGGCGTCGTTCGGCTCCGTCGCCCTGGCGTCGGCCAGCCAGTCGACGAACAGGCCGATCGGCTCGGGCCGCTCGAAGGCGCCCTCGTCGCCATTGGCGGCCAGGGCGGCGGCGTAGTGCTCCGCATACTCTTCGCGGGTCGGGCTGGGCGGGATCACGGGCGCGGTCATGGCCTGCAGATAGACCTTCCGGCCCCGCTTGGGGAGAGGCGTCACGGTTAACCGGACCTTGACCATGTCGGGCGCCTAAGTGGGCGATGCGCGCCCGTTCCCGATCCGAGGTCGCCTCCCTCAGCGAGGCCCACGCCCTGCTCGGCCTGAGCGGCCCGACGGCGGAGCCGGTCTTGACGGCCGCCTTCCGCGCGGCGGTCAAGGCGGCTCATCCCTCAGTCCCGGGGGGCGACGCCGAACGCTTTCGCAAGGTCATCGCGGCGTGGCGGTTGATCCAGAGTAGCGACCGTCCGCTGGCCCTCGCCGCGCCGACGATCCGCCCCCCGTCCCCGCCCGTGGTGACGATCGGCCCGATGGATGCGCTGAACGGCGGTCACGTCGCGGTGCGGCTGGCCGGGCGCACCCTCGATGTCCGCCTGCCGAAGGGGATGCGCAGCGGCGAGCACCTGCGCCTGCGCGGCGCGGGGGTCGGCGGTGCCGATGTCTATCTGCCGGTGCTGGTCCGGGCCGCCGACGGCCTGAGCGTGCTCGGCGACGACCTGTTCATGGACTGTCCCGTGCCGACCCGGCTGCTGGACGACGGGGGCCGGCTGGAGATCGCCACCCACGCCGGACTCCGCTCGGCCTGGATCGTCGCCGGACAGGCGCCGCTGCGCCTGCGCCTCAAGGGGCTGGGCCTGCCGGCGCGCGGCGGCCGCGCCCAAGGCCATCTGTTCGTCGCCCTGCAGCCGTCGGAAGACATCCCCTCGGCGGCCGAGGATCTGCTGGTTCGTTTCACCCGCGTCTGGACGCCGGACCGGCTGGCGGCTTAGGTCGCGTCCATGTCGCACAACACCTTCGGCCATCTGTTTCGCGTGACCACCTGGGGCGAGAGCCACGGGCCGGCCATCGGCTGCGTCGTCGACGGCTGCCCGCCGCTGATCCCGCTGACCGAGGCCGATCTGCAGCCTTGGCTGGACCGGCGCAAACCGGGCGGCAGCCGCTTCGTCACCCAGCGGCAGGAGAGCGACACAGCCCGCATCCTGTCGGGCGTGTTCGACGACGGCGCCGGCCCGGTCACCACCGGCACGCCGATCGCCATCCAGATCGAGAACGAGGACGCCCGCTCGAAGGACTATGGCGAGATCGCCCGCGCCTTCCGCCCCGGCCACGCCGACGTCACCTACCAGGCCAAATACGGCGTTCGCGACCACCGCGGCGGCGGCCGGTCCTCCGCCCGCGAGACGGCCATGCGCGTCGCCGCCGGGGCGGTGGCGCGCAAAGTGCTGGGCGAGGGCGTCCGCATCCGCGCCGGGGTCGTCCAGCTGGGGCCGCACAGGATCGCGCCGGAGGCGGTCGATTTCGATGACGTGTACGACAATGCCCTGTTCGCCGCCTCGGCGGGGGTCGTGCCGGCGTGGGAGGATTATCTGGACGGCGTACGAAAGGCCGGCTCGTCGATCGGCGCGGTGGTGGCTCTGGAGGTCACCGGCGTCCCCGCCGGCTGGGGGGCGCCGGTCTACGGCAAGCTGGACGCCGAACTGGCCGCCGCCCTGATGTCGATCAATGCGGTCAAGGGCGTCGAGATCGGCGCCGGCTTCGGCTCGGCCGAGCTGTCGGGCGAAGACAACGCCGACCAGATGCGGATGGGCGACGACGGTCTGCCGGTCTTCCTGTCGAACCACGCCGGCGGCGTGCTGGGCGGCATCTCGACGGGCCAGCCCCTCACCGCCCGCATCGCCTTCAAGCCCACCTCCTCCATCCTGACGCCGCGCCAGACCATCACCCGCGACGGCGCCGAGACCGACCTGCGCACCAAGGGCCGCCATGACCCCTGCGTCGCCTTGCGCGGCGTGCCGGTGGTCGAGGCCATGGCCGCCTGCGTGCTGGCCGACGCGATGCTGCGGCACAGGGCGCAGGTGGGGTGAAGCCTGTTGTCGCCTACCGGCATAAGCTTTCCTGGAGAATCTGGCGTGCCTGGTTTTTGGCCAAGCAAGCGGTGACCCAGGCGGCGCCACTTGTCCTTGCCGGCCTTTGCATGGTGCTGATCCTGGCATCCGGCTTCATTCTGTCTTTGAGGGAAGAGGTCCGTCTTGGGCATATCGTAGCAACAGGGGAATTCACCGAAGGGGGCGAGGTCACCGCTGTCGTGCTGGTCAGGCTTTCGGACTCCGGCAAGGTCGTGCGTGTCGAGTCACCGACGCTGGCCGGCTGCCTCGAAGGGGACCTCCTCATTGTCCGGGAAACCCGCTCCGTCGGCAGGCGGGGACAGGGCTATTCCCGGCTTTGGTCGCGGCCTGAAGGAACATGCAGCCGACCCCTTCCGTAACCGTACCTGTTACTTATATAGGCGCCAGCGAGGTTAGTAACCCTCGGATTCCCGGGAGCATCCCCATGATCGACGTCAGACCCTTCAACAGCCTCGGCGGCGCTGACCACGGCTGGCTGAACGCCAAACACCATTTCTCCTTCGCCAACTACTACGACCCGAGCCGCATGAGCTGGGGCCGGCTGCGCGTCTGGAACGACGACGAGATCGCGGCCAGATCGGGCTTTCCGCCCCACCCCCACGCCGACATGGAGATCATCACCTATGTCCGCACCGGGGCGATCACCCATGAGGACTCGCTGGGCAACAAGGGCCGCACCGGCGCGGGCGACGTCCAGGTGATGAGCGCCGGCACGGGCGTGCGCCACTCCGAGTTCAATCTGGAAGACGAGCTGACGACCATCTTCCAGATCTGGATCGAGGCCGATGTCCGCGGGGCCAAACCGGCCTGGGGCGCGAAGGCGTTTCCGAAGAGCGACCGCACCGGCCAATTCTCGGTGCTGGCGTCGGGCGATGCGACCGACGACGCCCTGACGATCAACGCCGACGCCCGCGTGCTGGGCGCGACGCTGAACGCCGGCGAAAGCCTGACCTACAGCCTCGCCGAGGGCCGTC
>JAXHTU010000052.1:0-20223 GCA_034189955.1 Pseudomonadota bacterium
GGCTCGCTAATCCCTGAACCCTAATCCCTCATTCCTCACCCCTCGCCCCTAGCCCCTAGCCCCCATGCCCCCCGTCCGCTCCGACCGCCTCGAAGACGCCCTGCACCGCATCTTCGAGGGCGGGAAGAACACCCGCGCCAGCTGGTTCGCCCTGACCGGCGGCGAGACCCTGTTCGCCGAGGGCGACGAGGCCGACACCCTGTATCTGGTCCGCTCCGGCCGCCTCGGCGTCTTCCGAAAGGACCCGGCCGGGGACCGTCCGCCCCAGTTCGTCGGCGTCATCCGGCCCGGCGAACCGGCCGGCGAGATGGCCATGCTGGCCGGCACCGTCCACACCGCCGACGTCGTCGCCCTGCGCGATTCCGAGGTTCTCGCCCTGCCGCGCGACGCCTTCTTCGACGCCGCCCGCACCCAGCCCGACCTGATGGTCGAGCTGTCGCGGCTGATGATCCAGCGCGCCCGCGACCGCCGCTCCGGCGGCGGCGAGCCCAGCGTCTTCGGCTTCATCTCGGCCCGCCCGCGCCCGATCCGCGCCTTCGTCGAACGCATCGCCGCCGCCATCGAGGCCGGCGGTTTCAGCTGCCAGGTCATCGACCAGACCGCCCTGTCCTCGGCCAGCGACTGGTTCAGCCGGGTCGAGGACGCCCACGACTATGTTCTTTATGTCGCCGAGATGGACGAGCCGGCCTGGGCCGCCCTGTGCGCGCGACAGGTCGACCGGGTCTTCGTCGTCGGCAACGGGCTGATGGCCCCGCCCAACCGCCCCCTGCCCCATGCCGGCGTGCTGGACGCCCAGCGCCGCACCGACCTGATCCTGCTGCGCGACCCACGCATGACCAACCCGGCCAACACCGGGGTGTGGATCGACGCCATCTCGCCCGGTCGCTGGTTCCAGGCCGTCGAGGGCGACCAGGCCGACGCCGAACGCCTCGGTCGGGTCATCATCGGCTCGGCCGTCGGCGTGGTTATGTCCGGCGGCGGCGCCCGGGCCTATTCCCACATCGGCGCCCTCAAGGCCCTGCGCGAGGCCGGGGTGCCGATCGACTTCGTCGGCGGCGCCTCGATGGGGGCGGTGATCGCCGCCGGCCCGGCCATGAACTGGTCGCAGGAAGAGCTGGAGGCGCGCATCCGCAAGGCCTTCGTGCAGAGCGATCCCCTGTCCGACCTCGCCTTCCCGATGCTGGCCATGACCCGCGCCCACAAGGTCGACCGGCTCCTGCTCGAGGCCTATGGCGACATCGACCTGGCCGACCTGCACAGGCCCTATTTCGCCGCCTCGACCAATCTGACCAGCGGCAAGCTGGAGGTCCACCGGCGCGGCCTGATGCGGCGGGCCCTGCGCGCCTCCATCGCCATCCCCGGCATCCTGCCGCCCGTGGTCATCGACGGCCAGGTGCTGGTCGACGGGGCGGTGCTGAAGAACCTGCCGGCCGAGGTGATGCGGCAGATGAACTCCGGCCCGGTGATCGGCATCGACATGTCAGAGACGCGTGGGGTCGACGCCGAAATGATCGAGCACCCGCCCTCGATCTGGCGGCTGATCGCCACCGGGGCGTGGCGCCGCGGGCCGCCGATCGTCTCGATCCTGATGCGCTCGGCCACCCTGACGACCGACGCCGATCTGGAGAGCTCGCGCGCCGCCACCGATCTGCTGATCCAGCCGACACCGGACGGTCTCGACATCCGCGACTGGAAGGGCTTCGAGC
This sequence comes from Pseudomonadota bacterium, assembly GCA_034189955.1. GTDB lineage: Bacteria > Pseudomonadota > Alphaproteobacteria > Caulobacterales > Caulobacteraceae > Brevundimonas. The sequence goes on from JAXHTU010000052.1 coordinate 1,707, forward strand.
CCGGCGTCGAGGCCGGCTACCGCGCCACGCGCGAGGCGCTGGACGCGCTCGACCGGCCGGTCACCCACCTGCGCCGCCGGCCGCCGCTCAGCGCTTGCGCGCCACCAGAAACAGACGCGGAAACGGCATCAGGGTCGTCCCGTCCGGGCGCCGCGGAAAAGTCGCGGAAAGCCGCTCGCCGAGCGCGGCGAGATAAGCCCGCCGCGTGACGTCGTCGGCCAGGGCGGCAAGACAGGGCCGGAGCGCCGCGCCCTTCATCCACTCCAGAACCGCGTCCGGCCCGTCCAGCGCCTGCAGATAGGTCGTCGACCAGATGTCGATGTCGCCGCATTCTTCCGCCAGCACGGAATAATAGGCCTCAGGCGGGAGCAGCGGCGCCGCCGTCCCGACCCCGGCCAGGGCTGTCGCCCAGGGACCGTCGGCGGCCGTCTCGCGCATCAATGTGTGGTGCCGCGTCTCGTGCGCCATCGGCATCTGCACGGCGATGACTCCGCCCCGGGCGAGGGCGCCTGTCAGCCGCCGCAGCAGGACCGCGTGATCCGCCAGCCAGTGCAGCGAGGCATTGGCGAAAATCAGGTCCGCCGGCCGCTCCGGCCTCCACGCCGCGATATCGCCCGCCCGCCAGTCTATGGCCGGCGCCCGCGCCCGCGCGGCGTCCAGCATGGCCTCGTCGGAATCCAGTCCGTGCACGGTCGCCTGCGGATAGCGACGCTTCAGCGCGATCGCATGCTGACCCGAGCCGCATCCCAGGTCCCAGATGTCGCCGGCCGCCGGTCCGTCCGGCAATCGCGCCAGCAGGTCGGCCGCGGCGCGGTCACGCTCGCGTTCGAAGCGGCTGTACTGGAAAGGATCCCATATGGGCGGCGTACCGGTCATGCCGCAACACGCTCCGGATCGGGAGGATGGTACCGCCTCTCAGGCTTGAACTGAGGACCTCCGGTTCCACAAACCGGCGCTCTAACCAACTGAGCTAAGGCGGCGCAGGGCCCCGGCGAGGGGGGACGCGAGGGCGGTGTCTAGCCGTGTCGCTGGCGTCGATCAAGGTGGTTTTGGAAGAAGAGGGGCGAGGGGTGAGGGTCGAGGGGTGAGGGGTGAGGGTCGAGGGACGAGAGCGACGGGGGGAACCCGTCTTCCTGACTCTCCCCTCGCCTCTCGACCCTCGACCCTCAGCTCAGCTCCAGCCCTGGCTGGCGATGTACTGCTCCAGCGCCGCGATCCGGCTGGCGTCGGACGGGTGGGTCGAGGCGAACTCGGGGGTCGAGCCCTGCCGCTGCTCCGCCATCAGCCGCCACAGGGCGATCGCCTCGGACGGCCGGTAGCCGGCGCGCTGCAGATAGTCGACGCCCAGACGGTCGGCCTCCAGCTCGTCCCGGCGCGAGAAAGGCAGCAGCACGCCCAGCTGGGCCCCGAGGCCGCCGATGGCTCCGGCCGCCTGGGCGTAGTCGCCGGCGGCGCTCTGGACGCCGCTCAACACCAGGCTGGTCGCCGCCGTCGAGGAATAGCGCTCGGCCGCGTGACGGGCGACGACATGGCCGATCTCGTGGCCCAGCACCGCCGCCAGCTGGTCGTCGTTGCGCACGAGGCCCAGCAGGCCCGTGGTCACGCCGATCTTGCCGGACGGCAGGACGAAGGCGTTGGGGCTCTCGCTGACGAAGACGGCATAGTCCCAGCTCCGGTTGGTCAGGCCCGCGCCCTCGACGATCCGCGCCCCGACCCGGCGGACCCGCGCGTTGGCGGCGGCGTCGCGGGACACCGGCTGGGTCCGCAGCGCCTCGGCCCAGGCCGCCTCCGACTGCTGGGTCAGGGCGTTGTCGTCGACGATCAGGAATTGGTTGCGGCCGAGTGTTTCGTTGTAGGCGCAGGCCGCGGTCGACAGGGCGGCGATCGCGGCGACGACCAGAATTCGGGGACGGTTCATGGGTGTTCCTCTCCAGCTTTGCGGCACAACGTCTGACCGGCCGGGACGCTCCCGGCCCGACCCGCCGCCGAAACGAAAAACGCCCCGGTCCGCGAGGACCGGGGCGTTCTTTTCTCTGGCCCCGCCCGATCTAGTCGGGAAGGCGGAACCGTGTGGTCCAGTTGACCCGGGCGTTGACGGCGGCACCGTCCACGGTCCGGGGCGACAGCCGGGCCCGGCGGGCTCCCGACAGGGCGGCCTGGCCGAAACCGGCGCCCGAGGGGTCTTCCGACACGATGTTGCAGTCGGAAAGGCTGCCGTTGGCGTTCACGAGGCAGTTCAGGGTCACGGAGCCGCTCGAGATGCCGCGCGACTGGGCCCGCGACGGGAACTCGATCGTCGGCTGGCGCGACCAGCTCGGGTTGGTGATCACCGACGGCCGCGGCGGCGGAGGCGGCAGCGGCACCGTCACCGGCCCGTCGATCCGGCCAGGCGGAATCGTCGAGGCGATCCGGTCTTCCTTCGGCGTCGGCGGCACCGGAAGCGGCGGCACCGGGATGTTCACCGGAAGAGGAGCGGGCACCCGCACCTGCAGCTTGGGCGGCGGCGCCGTTTCGGGTGGCGGCGGCGGCGGCGGCGGAGGCGGGGGCGGCGGCGGGATCGGCTCGATCAGCTCCACGTCCACCGAGTCGTCCGAATAGACCACCTCGCGCAGTTTGAACTGGGCGTTGATGAAATAGAAGGCGAGCAGGGCGAACAGGAGGCTGACGACCACGACGCTGGCGATGAACACATGCGGGGGGACCCCGAAAATGCCCTTCGCCTTCGGCGGGTCGTAGAGGCTGCGATGATATTCGACTTCAGTCATGTTCTCATCGCTCCCACTATGTCGCTTGGTCTTCGCCGACCAGGGCGACGCTGTAGAAACCACTGTCCTGCAGCGAGTTCATGACCTGCATGAAATCGCCGTACCGGGTCGTCTGATCCGCGCGGATGAAGATCCGCTCGTCCGACGGCGTCTTGTTGCCGATCAGGTCGAGCAGTTCGATCCCCACGGCGTCGATATCGACCTCGTCATCCCCGAGATAGACACGGGAATTGGCCTGGATCGACACGTAGAACGGCTTCGGCGGGTTGGGCGCCATCGGCGCGACCGCGACCGGCAGTTTCACCTCCACCGACACGGTGGCGAGCGGAGCCGCCACCATGAAGATGATGAGCAGGACGAGCATGATGTCCACGAACGGCGTGACGTTGATCTCGCTGTTCTGCTCGATGGCGTACCTGCCGCCGCCGCCACCGGAGAGTTTGGCGGCCATCCGACTTACGCCCCCTTGTCGAGGTTACGCGACACGGCGTTCATCAGCTCGGCGTTGAAGCCGTCCGACCGGGTGCCGTAGGACGCGATACGGGTGTTGAAGTAGTTGTAGAAGATAACCGCCGGGATGGCCGCGAACAGACCGATGCCGGTGGCCAGCAGCGCCTCGGCGATACCGGGGGCGACGACGGCCAGGTTGGTGGTGTTGGTGTTCGCGATGCCGATGAACGAGTTCATGATGCCGTAAACGGTGCCGAACAGACCGATGAAGGGCGCGGTCGAACCGGTCGAGGCCATGAAGCCCTGTCCGCCCGAAAGACGCTTGGCCAGACCGGCCTGCACGGCGTTGACGGCCGCCTGGGCGCGGTTCAGCGCGGTGTCGCGGTGATCGCCGGTGACCGAGAGGCCCGCCTGACGCGACAGTTCGACTTCGTCGGTGGCCGCGGCGGCCATGTCGGCCAGCGGATTGCCTTCGAACTCTTCCGAGGTGGCCACGCGACGCATGTCGGCGATCGTGCGGGTCTGACGGAAGGACTCGAGGAACTGGTCGGTCTTGCGGTTCAGGGCGCCGAACTCGAACAGTTTGATCAGCAGGATCACCCAGGTGAACACCGAGGCCAGAAGCAGGCCCACCATCACCGTCTTAACGACGATGTCGGCTTCCATGAACATGCTCGCCGGCGTCATCTTGCCGTGCGCGCCTTCGGCGGGAGCGGCTTCCTCGGCGGCCGGGGCCGCCGTGGTGGTCGGGGTCGCAGCCGCATCAGCGGCGGGAGCCTCGGCGGCCGCGGGGGCGGCCGGAGCGGTGGCATCCTGCGCGAGGACCGGCGTACCGGCCATCAGGACGGCGGCGCCGGCCATGGCCAGGAGGATGTTGGTCTTCTTGATATCGAGCATAGTTCGCCAGTTCCTGCTTGTTTTGGTCTGACTTGTGGAACCCTGAGAAACGGCCGCAGACGACGACCGCTCCCCCATGAAAATTTCGTCCTCAGCGCGGGGTCCTGTGGATCCCGGACTTCGAAACGCCTCCTGACGCTTCCGGTTGCCTGTCGGCGTCCGGGGCGGTGTCGACGACACGGGATTTCTGCATCCCGCTTCCGCCGACCGCTCGCCAAGAAAAGCGGTCAAGCTCCTTTGGCGAACGGTTACCAGAGCGTCAAGTGCGCAAGGGCGCTTTTCCCCTTCGGGGGGAGCGAACCCGTTCAAAGCCAAGGATTCCGCCCGAAAGCGACAATTTCATGATCGTTGGACGCCGGTTTCCGGCGAGGCCGTGCACGATGGTGCCTGGGGGCGGATTCGAACCACCGACACGTGGATTTTCAATCCACTGCTCTACCAACTGAGCTACCCAGGCGAGGCGTCCATTCGCGAGAGCGGCGTCTATAGGCGAGCCGTTTTCCGGTGTCCAGCGGTCTTGTCAGCCTTCGTCCTCGTCGCGCGACGGCGTCTCGTCCGACCCGCCAGGCGCGACATAGGATCCGGCGAACCAGCGCTGCAGGTCTATGTCCGCGCAGCGTTTGGAGCAGAACGGCTTGTATTTATCGTCCGCCGGTCGCCGCCGGCAGATGGGACAGGTCGCCATCGTTTCAGCCTTCATCGATCTGCACACCGTCCGACAGCGCCGGATCGGCCTCCACCCGCGCCCGTGGTCCCAGCCGCTTCGCCAGCGTCTCCACCCGCGCCGTGATCGACGGCGGACAACGCAAGGTCAGATACGGCGCCGCGGTGTCGTCCGCCAGCGCCAGCTTCAGCCGCCGCGCCGCATCGATCGCCCGCGTCTCCGCCGTCGGCCGCCCGTCCAGGCCGAGCAGCCGTTCCTCGACCGGTGTCGTCCGCCACGGCAGCGACAGCATCAGCACCCCGAAGCGGTTGACCGGTCCGTAGCTGATCGCCGGATCGCCGCCGAACGCGGCCTTCGCCGCCGCCAGCATCGCCGCCCCGTCGTGGCCCGTCCCGACCAGATCGACCGCCACCAGCCCGCCCCAGCCCTTGAGCCGGATCAGTCGCGCCGCCTGCATCAGCCCGTCGCGGTTGGCCCGGGCCTTGTCGCGCCGCCCGTCGCGGCCCGGCGCTGCGGCGTGATCGATGTCCACCGCCACCAGCGCCCGCGTACGCTCCACCGCCAGCCGCACGCCGAGGTGGGCGAACAGCCCCCCGGCGGCCAGCGCCTCCTCCTCCGCCTCGAGACTGGCGCGGATCGCGGCGACGCCGGTGCGCGGCTCCGTTCCCGGCGCCAGCCGCGCCAGCTGGTCGACGACCCCGGGGCCGGCCCGCAGCAGCCGCGACTCGCCCTCCCCCGGGCCGATCAGGCCCAGCGTCGGCCCCTTGTGCTCGCGCGGTTCGGCCGAAACCTCGACCTCGACCTTTGCCCCCACGGCCATCCGGTCGCTCTTGCGCAGCGGCAGGAAGCCGAACGGCTCCCCGGCGCCGAGGTCGACGAACGCCCCCTTCAACCCGGGATCGACGGCGGCGACCCGCCCGACCGACCGCGCCGCCAGCCGATGCTGCGGCAGATCGGCCTCTCTCTCTATGATAAGGTGTTCGAACCGGCCGTCGCGGACGACCATGCCCCGGACCTCGCCGGGCGTGTCGTCGAGAAAGGTCTCGACCCCGTTCACTCCGCCCGCCAGCCGGCCCCGGCCAGCAGGTTGACCGTCTCGAACAGCGGCAGGCCGACAATGGCCGGATAGCTGCCGACGATTCGCGTCACAAAGGCCCCGGCCCGGCCCTGGACGCCGTAGCCGCCGGCCTTGCCGCGCCATTCCCCCGATCGGACATAGGCGGCGATCTCGGCGTCCGACAGCACCTTGAAACTGACCCGCGCCTCGACCACCCGGTGCCGGATCGCCCCGGCCGCGGCGACGGCCACGCCCGTGAACACCCGGTGATTGCGTCCCGACAGCAGTTTCAGAAATCGCACCGCCTCGGCCTCGTCGGCCGCCTTCTCCAGCAGCCGCCGGCCCACCGCGACCACCGTATCGGCCGCCAGCACGACAGCCTCCGGCGCCCGTTCGGCCACGACCGCCGCCTTGGCGCGGGCCAAGCGGGCGGCGAGGCGCGGCGGCGTCTCGTCCTTCAACGGAGTTTCGTCGATGTCTGCGGGTTCGATACGGTCGGGCGTGATCCCGACCAGCGCCAGCAATTCCACGCGGCGCGGGCTGGCCGACGCCAGCACCAGGTCCGGACGGCTCATTGCGAGCCCGTCCTTACTTGAAGCGATAGGTGATGCGGCCCTTGGTCAGGTCGTAGGGCGTCATCTCGACCAGGACCTTGTCGCCGGCCAGCACGCGGATGCGGTTCTTGCGCATCTTGCCGGCGGTGTGGGCGATGATCTCGTGATCGTTCTCGAGCGTCACGCGGAACGTCGCGTTCGGCAGCAGTTCGCTGACGACGCCGGGAAACTCGAGCAGTTCTTCCTTAGCCATGCGGCCTCTCGCGCCCTGTGAACAGGTGTCATGACCCGCGCCGGGCGAAAGCGCGCGTCGTTAAGGAGCGGGCGTATGCCCGAAAACGGCGGGATAGTCGAGGGAGGCAGCAGGCAGCAGGCAACAGGTTGGCCCCGTGAGACATCATCGCGGCTCCCGCTCAACTGCCTGCTGCCTGCTGCCTATCCCCGCCGATACAACGCCGTCACCAGCGTGAACAACCGCCGCGCCGTCTCGTGGTCGACGGCGATCTTGCCCTCCAGCCGCGCCTTCAGCAGCTCGGCGCCTTCGTTGTGCAGGCCGCGCCGACCCATGTCGACCGCCTCGATCTGGCCCGGCGAGGTGCCGCGCAGGGCTTCGTAATAGGTGTCGCAGATGCCGATATAGTCCTTCACCACCTTGTTCAGCGGGCTCAGAGACAGGCCGTGGGCCCGGGAGAACCCCGGCCCGGCGATGTCGAACACCAGCCGCCCGTCCAGCAGCGACAGCTTCAGACTATAAGGTCCGCCGGCCGCCCCCGCCGGCTCGAAACTGTTCTTCTCCACCAGGTCGAAGATCGCCACCCGGCGTTCGTGCTCGATCTCGGCCGTCGCCGCCGGCAGGGTGGCGGGGTCCAGCTCGACCGAGGACAGGCGGTGCTCGCTCACGCGGGCTCCGGCCCTTCGGCCAAGTGGGTCGGGGCGACCCGCGCGGGCCAGCGCTCCGACAGATCCGTCAGCACGGCGTCGAGGCATTCGACGTCGATGCGCAGATCGCCGCCGCCGGCGAACATCATGATGACCCGCCCGCCCGGCGCCTCGCCCGGGACGAAGTCCATGGCCAGCAGCTCCAGCGCGTGCTCCGGTCCGCGCGGCAGGCGGCGGCTCTTGACCGACAAGACATCGCCGAACTGCATCGCCGCCATCACCCGCGTGCCGCCGCATTCCCAGCAGAACCGGCTCAGCGCCAAGGTCACCCGACGCGCCGCCGGCTCCCAGACGATATCGACCGGCCGCAGGATCGCGTCCTGCAGCGCCGCCGAGATTATGTGCAGGTCGTCGGCGTCCTCGGCCAGCAGGCGCAGCGGCTCGACGGCCTGGCCGCCCGGGGCGGCCGCGGTGTCGGTGTCGGTCCCGGCGAGGGTCGCCTCAGTGCTCATGGTCGTCGCCCTTGATCCGGCGGATTTGCGCGCCGCAGGCCCCGAGCTTTTCTTCCAGCCGCTCGAAGCCGCGATCCAGATGGTACACGCGTCCGACCGTGGTTTCGCCCTCGGCGACCAGGCCGGCGATCACCAGGCTGACAGACGCCCGCAGATCGGTGGCCATCACCTGGGCCCCGTGCAGCACGTCGACGCCCCGAACCACCGCCTCGCCGGCATGGACATGGATGTCGGCGCCCAGCCGCATCAGCTCCGGCGCGTGCATGAAGCGGTTCTCGAAGATGTTCTCGTGGATGACGCTCTCGCCCTCGGCGGTCGTCATCAGCGCCATGAACTGGGCCTGCAGATCGGTGGCGAAGCCGGGATAGACCTCGGTGGCGACATTGACGGCCTTCAGCCGCATGGCCGGATCGCGCTTGACGATCACCCCGTCTTCCGTCGGCGTCACCTCGACCCCGGCCGCCACCATCTTCTCGCTCAGCGCCGTCATCAGCTCGGGCCTGGCCCGGGTGAGCTGCACCTCCCCGCCGGCCATGGCCGCCGCCACGGCGTAGGAGCCCATCTCGATGCGGTCGGCGATGACCGGCCACTCGGTCCCGCCCAGCGAACTCACCCCGGTGATGACCAGTTCATCGGTGTCGATGCCCTCGACCTTCGCCCCCATGGCGACAAGGCAGCGGGCGAGGTCGCCGATCTCCGGCTCGCGCGCCGCCTTCTTCAGCACCGTCGTCCCGTCGGCCAGCACCGCCGCCAGCAGGGCGTGCTCCGTGGCCCCGACCGAGACGAACGGAAACTCGATCTCGGCGCCCTTCAGCCCCTTCGGCGCGCGGGCGATGACATAGCCCTCGTCCAGCTCGATCTCGACCCCCATGGCGGTCAGGGCGTGCAGGTGCAGGTCGACCGGCCGCGCCCCGATGGTGCAGCCGCCCGGCAGCGACACCCGCGCCTCGCCCGTCCTGGCCAGCAACGGTCCCAGCACATTGAACGAGGCCCGCATCTGCCGGACCAGATCATAGGGCGCGAAGCTGGACGTGATCCGCCCCGCGTGGAACAGCGTCTCCTGCTCGCCCCCATGCCCGTTCTCGGTCACCTCGACGCCGAGCTCGCGCAGCAGCCGGCCGAGGAATTTCGTATCCGCCAGGCGCGGCATATTGGTCAGGCGCAACGGCTGATCGGTCAGGATCGAGGCGGCCATCAGCTTGAGGGCGGAGTTCTTGGCGCCGCTGACCGGAATGATTCCGTTCAGCCGGGCGCCGCCTTGGATGGCGATGCTGTCCATATCGTCTCTACAGACCGGCGCGGGTGCGCCGGGGGCCGGCTATCTAGCCCGGACCGCCGCGATTGCGAAAGGCCATCCGTGGCGTACGGCCGATGACATTCAGTTGCTCGGTTTCGCCGACGTCGCCGATCGCGCCGCCGCCTTGCGCCGCTTGAGGTTGGCCCTCAGCGCCGTCGCCAGTCGCTGCGCCCGCGCGCTGGCCGGCGTCTTCGGCGGAGCCAGCGGATCCGGCAGGCTGGCCGGCAGGTCGGGCAGGGGCGCTGGAATCTTCGACTCATCCATGACGCGATGAGACCCTCGGCCAACCTTTTTCGCAAGCAGGGGAATTCGGGCTTTCCCCTTTGTCCCCGGTTGGCTATACGGCCGCTTCCTCAGTTTCCGCCGCCGTAGCTCAGTGGTAGAGCGCATCCTTGGTAAGGCTGAGGTCGTGGGTTCGATTCCCCCCGGCGGCACCACTCTGAACAAAGGCCCGATCCCCCAGGATCGGGCCTTTTGTTATGGCTGATCCGGGGTTTGCGGGTCGACTTCCCGCCACCGCCGTGATCGCCCGTCGTCGGCGGCGGACCAGTCGCGATAGCCCGACCTGACGTCCATCCGGGAACGGGGATAGGTCAGGCCGCCGACGCCGTAGTCGTAGCCATATCCGTCGTAGCCGTAGCCGTACCCATACGGATAGCCGTTCTCGACCTGGCGGTAGCTGAGGCTCAGGCGACCGCTTTCGCCGATCGGCAGGGACATGGCGACGCCATAGTCGCGGTAGCCCCCGGTGCCGACGCCGACGCTGACCTCGCCATGCGGCTGGCGGTCGTCGCGCCAGACGGGCGTCCCGTCGAACGGTGTCGGCTCGACCGACCGGGCCGTCAGCCAGCGGGCGATCTGTTCGTCAGTGGTCAGGCCGTCGATCGCGGTCCGGGTCGGCGACGCCAGCGGCGCCGGCCCCTCGGTCGCGTCCAGCGCCACCGGCGTGGCCGGAGCCGTCGCCACGACCCCGTCCTGCGGGTCAGCGGCCGCCCCGGGCGCCGGATCGGACGACAGGACCGCGGACATCAGCACGGCGGTGATCAGCATCGTCTCGTCTCCTGCACACGCCCCACCCTAGCGCCAAATGCGGCCATGGTCAGGCGTCCGCGTCGCCCCGCCCCAGCGGATCGGGCAACGGCTCTCCCTCCGGGACGAAGGCCAGGGCGACGGAGTTGATGCAGTAGCGCAGCCCGGTCGGTCCCGGGCCGTCCGGAAATACATGGCCCTGATGGCTGTCGCAGCGGGCGCAGCGGGTCTCGGTCCGGGTCATGCCGTACGACCGGTCGGTGATCGCCGTCACATGGGTCGGATCGACCGGCTCGGTGAAGCTGGGCCAGCCGGTGCCGCTCTCGAACTTGGCGCCGGTGCGGAACAGCGGCAGGCCGCACTCGCGGCAGCAGAACACCCCGGGGCGCTTCTCGCCCAGCAGCGTGCCGCAGAACGGCGCCTCGGTGCCGTGGGCCAGCAGGACGCGTTTTTCCTCGGGCGACAGATCGGCCTCCAGCCGCGCCCGCTCGGTGTCGTCGGGCGGGGTCAGATCGAAACCGGAGGGCGAGCGGAGGGCGGGGGCGATGTCGGTCATGCCCCCGACATAGGAAGGGCCGGACGAGGGTTCCACCCCGTCCGGCCCTGAATCGCCGCCCGCGCTCAAGTAGCGCGAAGCGCGGTAGCGCCCCTTACTGAAACAGCGTCCCCACCCAGGTCCGCACCGCGGCCTCGTCGACAGGGTTGCCCGTATAGGTCAGGCCCGGCTCCGGCGTGAACGGCTGGTTGTTGCCGCGCTGACGCGAAGTCCAGGCCTTGTGGCCGTAAGCCAGGTCCGCATAGGTCGATGGCAGGCGCTGCACGGTCTGTTCGATGAAGATCGAGTCCGCCGCCGTGGTCGAGCCGGCGATGCGCACGTTCGGCAGGCGGCTGACCAGGTCGAGGGTGTCGAGGCAGCCGCCCGAGCAGCCGGCGTCGACCAGCACCACGACCGGGCCCTGCACCGGGTTCGCGGCGCTGGCGTCCGCCACCGTCGCGGCCTGCGGCTGGGTGAAGCTGGGCTGACCCGCGGCGAGGGCGGCGTCGAACGCGGCCAGCACGGCCTCGGTCTGAACGATGACCTCCGGCGCCTCCTCGACGAAGCGGGCGTTCTGCTTCATCCGCTCGATCACATCGGCGTACCACTGACGGTTCCCCGGCGTGGCGCGATAGGTGAAGTCGCCGCCGGTCGGCTGGCGGCTCTGGGTGAATTCCGAGGTCCAGAGGCGGTTCAGCACGCCGTAGCCGCGCGCCGTCGAGCCGAGGTTCGAGGCGCCGCGCGCGCCACGCAGGTCCAGCACGAAGCCTTGCGGACCCTGGATCGCGGCCAGCTGACCCTGCAGCTGGGCGTTGAAGGCGTCCCAGCCGGCGTCGTCGGCGAACGAGTGGACGTGGATCCACGGACGGCCGTTGACGGTCTCGACCGCCAGCGGCACGGGGCCCGGCGCGTACAGGGTGGCGCGATAGGCCGCTTCGAGATTGGCCGCGTCGACCGGAACCGGCTTCAGCTCATAGTCGCGCTCGCGGCGGCCGACCTTGAATTTGCAGGTCGACGGCGTGCCGCCGGTATAGGGGTTGTTGCGGTTCCACAGCAGATAGGGGGCCGAGGTGATGCGGCCGGCCTCGGTGGTCAGGTCGCCTTCCCACAGATCCAGCTTGGCCTTGGCGTAGTCCTCGATCGGCGTCAGATTGCACTCGGTGACCACCGCCCCGACCGGCGGCAGGCCGCGCACGCCGCGCTGGGCGTAGGTCACGACGTACTGGCCGTCGCGCCAGCCGGTGGCCAGGCCGGCCCAGCTGATGGCCATGAAGCGGTCGGCCGGAGTCTCATAGCTGGGGCGGATGACGATGTTCGAATCGCGGAAGCCGGCGGCGTAGTAACGCAGCAGATAGGCGTGGCTGGAGCCGCTGGTCGACTGTCCGGTCTTGGACAGGGCGTCCTGCAGGCCGGCGTCGATCCAGGCCCGGAAGGTCTCGCTGGCGGGGCCGGGGACGACCGGGGCCGGATGGTTGGCGGCGATCTCGTCGTGGGCCGCCTGCAGATCCTGCCGCGCCAGCGTCCGGAAGTCCTGCGCGAAGACGGAGCCGGCGCTCAGCGCCAGCGTCAGGGCCGCGGTCGCGGCGACGGGGAGGATACGGGACATGAGTCAGGCTCCGGGGCCGTGGAAACAGGGAACGGGCAGCGTTAAAGCCCATACCGGCGGGGCTTGCCAACCCCGTTCCGGGTGCGGACGAACGCCTCCTTCGGTTTACTCCCGCCGGATCGCGGCCTAATCGGGGCGCGTCCCTCACGCCGCGATCACGTTCGCTTCAGCTTCAAAGACGCCAAAGACCGCAGCATGTTCTCCAAAATCCTGATCGCCAACCGCGGCGAGATCGCCGTCCGCATCATCAAGACCTGCCGCCGCATGGGCATCAGTACGGTGCAGGTCTATTCCGAAGCCGACGCCGGCTCCCTCGCCGTCGAAATGGCCGACGAGACGGTGCTGATCGGCCCCGCCCCGGCGGCACAGTCCTATCTGCTCGCCGACCGGATCGTCGAAGCGGTGCGGCAAACGGGCGCGGAGGCGGTCCACCCCGGCTTCGGCTTCCTCAGCGAGAACGCCGGCTTCGCCAGACGCCTCAGGGACGAGGGCATCGCCTTCATCGGCCCCAACCCCGAGGCCATCGACGCCATGGGCGACAAGATCAGCTCCAAGAAGCTGGCCGCCGAGGCCGGCGTCTCCACCGTCCCCGGCCACATGGGCCTGATCGAGACGACCGAAGAGGCGGTGAAGATCGCCAACCAGATCGGCTATCCGATCATGATCAAGGCCTCGGCCGGCGGCGGCGGCAAGGGCATCCGCGTCGCCCACTCCGACGCCGACATGGCCGAGGGGTTCGCCGCCGTGAAGGCCGAGGCGCTGAACGCCTTCGGCGACGACCGCGTCTTCCTCGAGAAATTCATCATCGACCCGCGTCACATCGAGATCCAGGTGCTCGGCGACAAGCACGGGAACGTGGTCCACCTGTTCGAGCGCGAGTGCAGCATCCAGCGCCGCAACCAGAAGGTCATCGAGGAAGCCCCCTCGCCCCTCCTCGACCCGGAAACCCGCGCCGCCATGGGCGCCCAGGCCGTGGCCCTCGCCCAAGCCGTGAACTACGACAGCGCCGGCACGGTCGAGTTCGTCGCTGGTCAGGACAAGTCGTTCTTCTTCCTGGAGATGAACACCCGGCTGCAGGTCGAGCATCCGGTGACGGAGCTGATCACCGGCGTGGATCTGGTGGAGCAGATGATCCGCTCGGCGTGGGGGGAGACGCTGGCCTTCGAACAGAAGGACCTGGCCATCGAGGGCTGGGCCATCGAGAGCCGGATCTATGCGGAGGACCCCTACAGGGGCTTCCTGCCCAGCATCGGCCGGCTGGTCAGATATGAGACGGCGGAGGAAGGCCCCCAGCCGGAAGGCTACACCGTCCGCAACGACTCCGGCGTCCGCGAGGGCGACGAGATCAGCATGTTCTACGACCCGATGATCGCCAAGCTGTGCGCCTGGGCCCCGACCCGCGAGGGCGCCATCGACGGCATGGCCCGCGCCCTCGAGGACACCCACCTGCAGGGCGTCGGCCACAACGTCCCCTTCCTCGCCGCCGTCATGGACCAGCCGCGCTTCCGCTCGGGCCGGATCTCGACCAGCTACATCAAGGACGAATTCCCCGACGGCTTCCACGGCCTGCAGCCCGACGCCCGCCAGACCCGCATCCTGATCGCCGCCGCCGTGGCCATGAACGAGATCGCCGCCGAACAGTCCGGCGACCCGTCCGACCGCACCGACTGGATCGTGCTGGTCGACAAGGCCCCGCACGGCGTCGACCTGTCCTACGACGCCGACGAGGCCCTGCTGCTGGCCTTCACCGGCGGCGGCCAGGCCCGGCTGACCGAGATCGACTGGCGCCCCGGCCTGGCCCAGTTCCGCGCCGAGCTGGACGGCGAGCCCTTCACCGCCGAGGTCGCCCGCGTCGCCGACGGCTTCCTCATCCGCCACCGCGCGGCCAAAGCCCGCGTCCGCGTCCTGACCCCGCACACGGCCGAGCTCTACGCCCGCCTGCCGGAAAAGGTCGCCGCCGACACCAGCAAGCTGGTTGCGTCCCCCATGCCCGGCCTCGTCGTCGCCATCCCGGTCGTGGTCGGCCAGGAGGTCAAGACCGGCGAAACCGTCGCCATCATCGAGGCCATGAAGATGCAGAACATCCTCAAGGCGGAGAGAGACGGGGTGGTCAAGGCGGTGGGCGCCAAGGCCGGCGACCCGGTGGCGGCGGATGATGTGCTGGTGGAGTTCGGGTAGGGGCTGAGCTTGATAGGCTTACTCAGGCTGACAACAACCAACGGCCGATTTCCCTAGTTGAGCAGCCCTGCAATCAGCGGCCTACCGGTTTGGTACACGAGGCTACCTGCACCATAGGCCCGAAGTAACCAGTCTCCAGTCTCAGCAACGTCCTTTGCCGCCGCCACCTTCCGATAAACGGACTTGATGACGCTTCCGACCTTCTTGAGAATGGCCGCCGCATTGGGATTGTCCTGCGGGTCGATGCCCTTGCGTTCCAACAGCATGTATGCGGCGACGATCTCGCGGAGCGAATCCAGCGTGTAGCCCCAGCCGAGCCAATTGAGCCGTGCGAGACGGAACTGAAACCGCTCCAAACCTTCTATCATCGCCTGTCGGATAAAATCCTCATCTTCGAGCTGGTGTTCTCTCAACCAAGCAAGAAGCGCACTGGTGTCGTCGAGAATCTCTTGAAGTTCGTCGGCTGACAGCTTCCTGTATGCTACCTTCTGTCGAACAGAAGCCGAAAGCGCTTTCAACGGACCTACGTGGACGGAGCTAACCCTCGCCAGCCCGTACTCCTTCCATTGAGCCCGCATAGCCTGCGCTGAAAAAGCGGTCATGATGGTTTGCACATTAGCGACCATCTCAGTTCGGAAATCTTCGTCTATCTCAATCTCGCCCACGATTCCCTGAAGCAGGCCGCAGCGTTCGGTAATCGTGAAAATGATCTCGAAGAAGTCTCTCGACCATGGATCGACCTCAAAACGCTCCGCAAGGAAGGTTTCTCCGCTCTTATTGGTGCTGACCTGTAGGGCTCCGCAGAGCTCAGCGAGTTCTCGCGCGGGGTCAGTGAGAGCAATCGGTTGGGTCATGAATCCGAAGTAGCAGGCAAGGATTGGTTCAGCTAGGGCCTTGAAATCCGCGCCTCGCCACCGCGGCCAATACCTTTCTGTTGATACCTCTCCGCTTCTCTGCCTGGGCGGAACTTAGGTTTCGCTTGCGCATCGTGTTCTGCAGAAAGCCATACTCCCAATCATTCAGCACTCCCTTCTCCCTAAAGTAGGCAGTGGCGTCGGCATTGAGACCCTTGTCTATGTCCTTTCGGATGCGCTTGAGGCCAGTGAATATGAGGTCGGAACGGAGACCTAAGAAACGCTTCACGCAGCAATTTCCGACTTCGGCGCTGCGTGTTGTGAGCCGGTTCGAAATTTCGCAGATTTCGATGATTGGATAGTGACCACATAGACAAGTCTCAGGCTCATCCGCCTCGAAAATTGTCACTAGGCCCCATTCCTTGCGCGCCGTCTCCCAGTCCGATGCTTGGCTCCGGGCCAAGATAGCTTCCCGAAGACGAACGAAGTTGTAGCCCTCGCCCATTGCTCAAGCCCCCCCGTTAGGCACCGCACTGTCGATCTTGAGCTTGGTCACCTTGAAGCCAAAGCCGCCTTCGAGACGGCGCCGCGCATTGCGAAGGCTAACTTTGCTGAAGAACGGAATATCCAGGGGGCGCGCGTGCGGCATGATGATCGCGAATACGATCTCATGGTCCCCCGCGATCGGTCGCGCGGCGGTGTCGGCCAATCTGCGGTTAGCCGGGAGTTTCTCGTTGAGCTTTTCTCTGAAGTCCGCGGCCGAAACAAAGAGCTCGCCAGAAACCAGCCCTTGATTGAACAAATGACTGAGCTGAGCTGAGCCACTGTACTTCTTAACGTGCACCAAGCGGTTGTCGGCGGTGAATATGTCACAGAACTCAATCGAACTGTGGCCACCGCCATGCGAAATTAGTTTCGCATCGAGGCAGAAGGCTCCGTCCAGCGTGTCTGTAGCCGCCTCATTATACGCGCCCTCGCGCCCGCCTGCGAACGCAGGTAGGACTAGATCGCACTCAGGCATATTAGCAAAGTCGGCTATTACCCCGGCTGTAAAGTCTGCCGCGATTTCGTACCATTTACCGTTGTTCAGTATGTACATGCCGTCGGGAAGCTGTGCCTCGGCATATAGACAGCGGTAGGCATTCCAGGACTCGACAGGTTCGTCGTTCTTGGCGGAAATGGCGTGGATACGCTTTCCCTTGATGTCAGTAAGCGAGGGCGTCCCGTCAAATGTCGCGAGAAATTCTGCGGGTTCAAGATCCGTCTTCAAGGCGGGGCGCTTTGCCCCTCCATATCGGAAGCCGGCTACGTCCGCCCAGTCGATTATGCTGGGTGGCGCCATCCATATTCTGTCGAGTTCGACGGCGGCAATGCGCGCCGTAAGCCATTGGTCGAGTTCGGATACCTTGCGGCTGTCCCGTACATCCTTAATCTGATCGATCCATTCGAAGCCGGAGGCGCGATAGGCGTCGCTCTCGTATAGGTCGAGCAACACCGGCAAGAACTCCGCGATCTCCGTGAGATCAATCTTCACTGAAACCGCCAAGGAATCGCGGCCTGTGATCGTCTTACCCAGCCGCGCGTCCCGGGATCGCCCTGTGACCGAGTTAAGGAGGTCTTGCTCGATGTCGATTCCGAAGCTGGAGGCATCAACTTCCCTACTCATCTGTTCACGAGACTGTTTCGGCATCGCTCCCAAGGCTGTCTTGTCAATGCTTCTCAGATTGTCACGCTCGACACTGTTCAGGACAACCTTGAGACCAAACCGCTCTTCAATCGCCCCATCGGCGATGAGATGGCGTCCGTGGCCGAAGATGAGAGCAAAAACGCGCGATTCATCTCTGTGCTTGATCTCAATTAGGAGCACTCCCTTCGAGCTCGCCGTTCGGAAATTAAAGCGCTCGTCGAGGACTCCCCCGAAGAAGTCAGCGGCCCAGTCCGGACGCCGATCAAACGAGTCCTGCCCATAGAATGAGCCAATACCCTCAATAACGTGACCAGCCACGTCAGGTACGATATCTTCAAAAGCTGTGAAGCTGTCCTTGATCAAACAAATCGATAGACGGTTCGTCTTTTCGGCCATGGTCTAAGCCTCCCCCGAGCCAGACGCTATGTCATCTCAATCATAGATGGCAATCGGATAGTTCCGTCTGCCTGTCGAAGCAGATTACGGTACGCAGGGACACTAATGTTCTTGCCCGCATTGCTCCATTGCTCAGAAGGCGTGCCCAGTTCACCTGCGTGTGGAAATCCTTGTCCGCATCGCGTGAGGACCCGCCCCTCCTCACACCCTCCGCACCCTCGGCCCCCGCTCCCCGTCCGGCGCGTCGACCAGCAGGTCCGTGACCGCCCACACCAGCGCATCCGCCCGGTCCAGCGAACCCGCCGCCTCCATCTCGCCGCCGAAGGCCATCAGCTCCTCCTCCAGGGCGTCGAACGTCCCCGCGTGGTGGATGCGGCCCTGTTCGTAGAGGGCGGCGACGGGCTCGGCGCGGACGTATTTGCCGCGCGTGGCGTGGACCTCGCGGATCTTCAGCGTCGCGCCGGCGGTCTTCAGCACCGCCCTGACCATGTCGCCGCCCTGGTTGACCTCGGCCACCACCGCCGTCGCGCCGAACTCATGCGCGAGGGCCACGGCGCGGCGGGCCCAGGCGTCGGGGCCGAGGCCGGCGATCGAGCGGTCGGCGAGGATGACGGCGCAGCGCACCCCGTCGGGGCGGCGGTAGCTGGCGGCGGCGATCAGGCCGCAGGCGTCGCCGCGGGCGGTGGCGGCGGGGTCGATGGCCACCACGATGCGGTCGTAGGGGAGGGTCGAGGGGCGAGGGTCGAGGGGCGAGGGCGCGCTTCGCTCGAGGGGCGAGGGGCGAGGGTCGAGGGGCGAGGAAGAAGACGGGGTCAGTGAGCGTGTGGGCGCGGGCGGCGGAACCGCCCCTGCCCTTCCCTCGCCCCTCGCCTCTCGTCCCTCGCCCCTCCTCGCCCGCGCCATCATCGCCGCCGTGAACAGGGCCCCGTCCAGCTCGACGATCTTGCCCTCCAGCTCCTGCGCCGCGCGGCGGGTGCCGCCGTAGAGGGCGTGGAGGTTTTCGAGGAAGCCGGGGGACAGGTGCGCCGCATTGTCGGCGGTCGGGGCGTGGGTCAGGACGCAACCGGCCTCGTCGCGCAGGCGGACGAGGGCGCGGGTGGGGCGCGGGGTGGTGGTGACGACGAGGCGGGGGTGGGTGGGGGGGCCCCCCCCCCCCC
>JAXHTU010000053.1:0-20213 GCA_034189955.1 Pseudomonadota bacterium
GTGGTCGGCTTCTCGGGCATGCGGATCAACAACAACCCCGACATCGACTTCCCGCTGGTGGCGGTGACGGCGGCGCGGCCCGGCGCCGCCCCGGCCGAGATGGAGGTGCAGGTCACCCGGCTGATCGAGGACTCGATCTCGGGCCTGTCCGGCGTCCGCCACATCTATTCGAACATCAACGACGGCGTCTCGATGACGACGATCGAGTTCGAACTGGGCACCGACACCGAGCGCGCCACCAACGACGTGCGCAACGCCATGAGCGGGGTGCGCGGCTCCCTGCCCCAGGACATGCAGGAGCCGTCGGTGCAGCGCATCGACATCACCGGCGACGCCCTGATCACCTGGGTCGTGCGCTCGCAGACCATGTCGCCCGAGCAGATCAGCTGGTTCATCGACAACGAGATGAGTCGCTCCTTGCTGGCGCTGGGCGGGGTCGGCGAGGTCAACCGCTCGGGCGGGGTGGATCGCGAGATCCGCGTCGAGCTGGACCCGGACCGTCTCGCCTCGTTCGGCGTCACGGCGGCCGCGGTCAGCCAGGCCCTGACCAACGTCAACAGCGACCTGCCCGGCGGGCGGGTCACCGTGGCCGGCTCGGAGCGGGCGATCCGGACGCTGGGCGCCGCCAACTCCATCGAACAGCTGCGCCAGACCCTGATCCCGCTGGGCGACGGCCGCACGGTGCGGCTGGGCGACCTGGGCACGGTCGAGGACAAGTGGACCGAGCCGCGCCGTCTGGCCCGCTACAACGGCCAGGAGGCGGTGACCTTCAACTTCCTGCGCTCGCGCGAGGCGAGCGAGGTCACGGTGGCGGAGAAGGTGCGCGAGGAAGTGGCCCGCATCGACGAGGCCCATCCGGAGCTGACCATCTCGCAGGTCACCTCCAGCGTGCAGTATATCGAGGAGAGCTATCTGGCCTCGCTGGAGGCGCTGGCGCTGGGCGCCTTCCTCGCCGTGATCGTGGTGTTCATCTTCCTGCGCGACTGGCGGGCGACGGTGATCGCGGCGGTGGCCATGCCGATGTCGCTGATCCCGACCTTCGCCATCCTCGGGCCGATGGACCAGTCGCTGAACGTGGTGACGCTGCTGGCCCTGTCCTTGACCATCGGCATTCTGGTCGATGACGCCATCGTCGAGATCGAGAACATCGTCCGGCACATGCGGGACGGAAAGTCGCCCTATGCCGCCTCGATGGAGGCGGCCGACGAGATCGGCCTGGCCGTCGTGGCCACGACCTCGACCATCATCGCCGTGTTCGCCCCGGTCGGCTTCATGCCGGGCATCATCGGCCAGTTCTTCAAGGCCTTCGCCCTGGCCGCCTGCGTCTCGGTGGCCTTCTCGCTGGTGGTGGCGCGGACCCTGACGCCGCTGATGGCCGCCTATATGCTGAAGCACAGCAAGCACGAGGATCGCGATCCGCCGTGGATGAACAACTATCTGAAGGCCCTGCGCTGGTCGCTGGCCAACCGGTGGAAGGTGTTCGTCAGCGGCTTCGGCTTCCTGGTGCTGTCGATCGTGCTGGCCGTGGCGACCTCGCTGTCGTTCGAATTCATGTCGGCCGGCGACGAGTCGCGCGCCTCCTTCCAGGTCGAGCTGCCGCCGGGATCGACGCTGCGTCAGACCGACGACATGGTGCAGCGCATCACCACGGTGCTGGAAAACCGGCCTGAGGTGACCTCGGTCTATGCCGCCATCGGCGGCCAGGACGTCAACCAGGCCAATATCTACGCCGACATGGTGCCCAAGGGCGACCGCGAGCTGAGCCAGCAGGCCTTCTCGCGCGTGCTGGTCGACGAACTGAAGGCCATCCCCGGCATACGCATCCGCGCCGGCATCGCCCAGCAGGGCGGCGGGCCCGGCGACGGCACCAGCTACACCTTCTCCATCCTCGGCGACGACCCGGAGACCCTGACGGCGGCCGCGCGCGCGGTCGAACAGGAGATGCGCGCCGTTCCGGGTCTGGCCAATGTGGTCAACTCGGCGGCCATCGCCCGGCCGGAGCTGCTGGTCACGCCGCGGACCGACGAGGCCGCCCTGGCCGGCGTCTCGACCGGCGCGATCTCCCAGGCCGTGCGCGTCGCCACCATCGGCGACGTCGAGCAGAACCTGCCCAAATACAATCTGGGCGATCGTCAGGTGCCGATCCGGCTGCAGCTGACGGCCGAGGCGCGCGAGGACCTGGCGGTGCTGCAGACCCTGCAGGTGCCGACCTCGACCGGGGGCTCGGTGCCGCTCAGCGCGGTCGCCGACATCGCCTTCGGCGGCGGCCCGGCGACGGTCAGCCGTCAGGACCGCTCGCGCGTGGCCTCGATCACCGCCGAGCTGGACGGCATCGCCACCGGCGCCGCCGGCCAGGCGGTGCAGGCCCTGCCCTCGGTGCAGAACCTGCCCAACGGGGTGCGTCAGGTGCCCGCCGGCGACGCCGAGTTCATCCAGGAGATGATCATGGGCTTCGCCGTGGCCTTCATCTCCGGCATCCTGCTGATGTACGCGGTGCTGGTGCTGCTGTTCAAAAGCTTCGCCTATCCGGTCACCATCATGGCGGCCCTGCCGCTGGCGGTCGGCGGGGCGATCATCGGCCTGGTCATTTCCAGCACCAACTTCAGCCTGTCGGCCCTGATCGGGGTGCTGATGCTGATGGGGATCGCGGCCAAGAACTCGATCCTGCTGGTCGACTATGTGATCATCGCCGAACAGGGCGGCATGAGCCGCTACGAGGCCATCATGGACGCCGCCCACAAGCGGGCGCGACCCATTCTGATGACCACCTTCGCCATGGGGGCCGGCATGGTGCCGATCGCCATCGGCTGGGGCGCCGACGTCGAGTTCCGCTCGCCGATGGCCATCGCCGTGCTGGGCGGGCTGATCTCGTCGACCTTCCTGTCGCTGCTGTACATCCCGGCCATCTTCACCATCGTCGACGACATCTCGGGATGGATCGCGCGGCGGTTCGGCGGCGGCTTCGCGGCCCGGCGGACCGAAGAGTCGCGCGTCCCCGCAGCCCCGGCGGCGGACGCCTGACGCCGGCCCCGGCCCGCAGGCCGGGGTCTAGAGCCAGCGCGCCCGCTTGAAGCGGACGTAAAGGCCGGCGCAGGCGCAGGCGATGACCGCCATCACGACCGGATAGCCCCACGGGCTGTCGAGCTCGGGCATGTGGGTGAAGTTCATCCCGTAGACGCCGGCGATGGCGGTCGGCACGGCGAGGATGGCGGCCCAGGCGGCGAGCTGTCGCGTGATGGCGCCGGTGCGCTGCTGCTCCAGCAGATTGCTGAACTCGAACACCGAGCTGAGCACGTCGCGCAGGCCATCGACCATGGTCTGGACGCGCCGCACGTGGTCGAGAACGTCGTTGAAATAGGGCCGCGTCTCGGGGTCTATGCCCGGCAGCTCCAGGCGGGTGAATTTCGCCACTACGTCGCCGGTGGGCGCCAGCACGCGCTGGAAACGGATCAGTTGGCGGCGGATCTCGAAGATGCGGTTTATCTCGCCGCGGGCGAGGAAGCTGTCGACCGCGCGGCGCTCCATCGCCAGAACCTCGTCCTCGAGCGACTCGCCGAGCGGCAGATAGCCGTCGACGATGAAGTCGAGAATGGCGTGCAGGACATAGTCGACGCCGTGGCTGAGCAGGCCCGGGGAAGCTTCCAGCTGGGCGCGCAGGGCGGCATGGCCGCGGCCGGAGGTGCGGCGGACGCTGATCAGATGGCTGTGGCCGACGAAGATCGCCGTCTCGCCGTAGCGGATGTCGCCATCCTGCAGCCAGGCCGTGCGCGCGACGATGAAGAGCTGGTCGCCGAAGATGTCGAGCTTGGGCAGCTGTTCGCCCTTGAGGGCGTCCTCGACCGCCAGCGGGTGGAGGCCGTAGCTTTGCTGCAGGGCGCCGAGCTCTTCGGCCGTCGGATCGACGAGCCCGATCCAGACGAACTGCGACTTGTCCTCCGGGCAGTGGACCCGCTCGTCGATGCTCACCGGGCGGACCCGGCGGCCCTGCTGGTACAGCCAGGCGGCGACAATGCTCATGACCGGATCCGTATAGCCGAAGCGGGGCGGGTGACAGCGGCAAAACAAAACCGGCCGGGGTTTCCCCCGACCGGCTGGTTCGACCCGCCTTGCGGCGAGGCGGTTCTAGTATTTGACGCGCAGGGTGACGCCATAGGTACGCGGGGCGCCGAGGAAGGCGTTGTAGGTCGTATTGTCGGTCGACGGGTCATAGTAGGTCCCGGCGTACGGACCGGTGGTCACCGGGCCCTGAGCCAGGGTCCGCGAGAAGGGCGAGCCTTGCAGCGGGCCGTTGAACACGACCTGGTAGTACTCCTCGTCCGTCAGGTTCTGACCCCAGACGTCGAGGGCCCAGCGATCGTTCTCCGAGCCGATGGTGATCCGACCGTTCACGAGGGTGAAGGCGTCCTGCATCTTGGCCGGCAGGAGGTCGGAGCCGGTGTTGTATTCGGTGGTGTATTTGGCCGACAGGTTCAGGCCGAAGCGCAGGCCCATGCCGATCGAACGCTCGAAATTCATCGCCGCCGAGGCGGTGTATTCCGGGGCGAAGGAGACGGTGTTGCCCGGCAGCAGGCTGAGGGCCGGGAAGCGCGAAGGCACCTGCAGGTCGGCGGCGGTGAAGTCGCCGTACTTGCTCTCGGTCCAGGTGGCGCCGCCCGAGAAGGACAGGCCGTCCAGCGGTGTGAACCAGAAGAAATCGAGGTCGACGCCGCGGCTTTCCAGCTCCGGGATGCTTTCGACGATGAAGGCGATGCCGGCGAAGGTGTTGAGCTGGAAGTTCTCGAAATTCTGCTGATAGGCCGTGGCGTTCAGCAGCAGCGAGCGGTCGAACAGGGTGCTCTTGAAGCCCAGCTCGTAGCTCTCGACGGTTTCCGAGTCGAAGGAGGTGTCGTCGACCGGCGACGGGTTGCTGCTGTTGGCGGTCAGGGGCGCGGAGGAGCGCTCGAGGTTGAAGCCGCCCGCCTTGAAGCCGCGGGCGTAGGAGCCGTAGACCATCAGCGACGGGTTGAAGCGATACTGGGCCGCGAACTTGCCCGAGATGTCGTCGTCCTCGAAGTTCTGGGTATAGGCCCGGCCGTCGAAGTCGGGGTTGGTCTGGTTGATGCAGAGACCGGCGCCGAGGAACGGGTTCAGCGGGCCGCCGGGGGCGGCGAGCGGGTTGGCCCGCGCGGCCGCGCAGACCGCGCCATTGCCGCCGATGTTGTCCTGGACGGTCATCATCTCCTTGCTTTCCTTCGTGTAACGAAGGCCAAGGGTCAGTTCGAACTGATCGGTCACCCGGTAGGTGTTGTTGGTGAAGATCGCGAAGGAGTCCGAGTTCTGGGCGTAGCGGTCCTCATAGCCGGAGCCGGGCGCGATGCTGAGACCGGGAAGGATCGGGGCGCCGAAGCCCTGGCCTGCGCAGATGACGTTGTTCGGAAGGAACACGCCCGGCGCGATCTGGATCAGCGTCGAGGGCGAGGTGATGCAGCTCAGGATGGTCGGGATGGAGGTCGGGGGCGCGCCGGCGGCGGTGGCGAACAGGGCCGAGAAATAGGTGTTGGCGCCGGCGCCGAACAGGAAGCTGTCGTTGCGCTGGAGGTCTTCGTTGGCGAACAGGCCGCCGACCAGCCAGTCGAGCTTTTCGGTCGAGCCGGCGAGGCGGATTTCCTGGCTGAGCTGCTCGAGGGCGAAGCTGAAGGCGCCGTCATCCTCGCGATAGAACAGGTCGGCGCCGGTGAAGTCGACGTCCGAGCCGTTGATCGATTCCCAGTCGCGCCAGGCGGTGATCGATGTCAGGGTGGCGTTCCAGCCGGGGATGTCGACGTTGGCCTCGGCCGACAGACCCATGTCCTCGACCTGCTGGCCGGTGCCGCGGTTGGCGTAGACGTCGCGCGAATAGGGCAGCGGCGTCGAGGCGGCGTAGTTGGGCGAGATCGGGCCGCGGATGCCGGTTCCGCCCGGGGTCACCAGGTTGACGGCGGCGCCGGTCGAACC
Organism: Pseudomonadota bacterium; assembly: GCA_034189955.1. Classification (GTDB taxonomy): domain Bacteria; phylum Pseudomonadota; class Alphaproteobacteria; order Caulobacterales; family Caulobacteraceae; genus Brevundimonas. Next base: position 5,974 of record JAXHTU010000053.1, read on the forward strand.
GGTGATGATCTGGCTGGCGACGCAGCAGTATTCGTCACGCTTGCTGTAGTCGGCGATCAGGCGAACGGAGGCGCCGTCGCTGGGCAGGATCAGCAGCTGGCCGCGGGCGGTCCAGAAATTCTGGTTCTGGTCGTCGGTCTCGGTGCGCGGGCCACCCGTCGGGATGGTGACGTTGTAGAAGCCGTCGCGCTCGCGCTGGCCGATGTACAGCCGTCCGGCGATCTGGTCCGTAATGGGGCCGGTCGCCGAAACGGAGGCGGCGAAGGCGCCATAGTTGCCGGCGGAGACCTCGGCGTCGAAGCCCGGCTCGAAGGACGGGGCTTCGGTGACGATGTTGATGACGCCGGCCGAGGTGTTCTTGCCGAACAGGGTGCCCTGCGGTCCCTTCAGCACCTCGATGCGCGACAGTTCGCCGAGATCGCCGAAGCCGACGCCGTTGCGCGAGCGGTACACGCCGTCGATGACGATGCCGACCGAGCTCTCGATGCCGGGGTTGTCGGCGACGGTGCCGACGCCGCGGATACGGGCGGTGGTGACCGATTCATTGGTGGTCGAGGTGACGATCAGGCCCGGCGTCAGGATCTGCAGATCCTTGATGTCGCGTACGCCGGCGCCTTCCAGCGTTTCCTGCGACAGGGTCGTGACCACGATCGGCACGTCCTGGAGGTTCTGCTCACGCTTCTGGGCGGTGACGATGATGTCGTCGATGCTGGTCGCCTGGCCGTCCTGGGCCGAGGCGACGCCGGCGAAGCCGAAGGCGACGGCGCCGACGACAGCGGCCGAAGCCGTGGTGCGAAGAAGATTGGTAAGGCGCATGGACGACTCCCCGACAAATGGCCGGGGTCCCGCATGAACGGGCTGCCGCGGCGTTTCCTGATCCCTGACCCGCGCTCTTCTTGTCGAAGCGCGGAAATCCAGCATCCGGGGTAATCCAAGCCGGACTCCGCCACAAGCTTCGGCCTGTGGGGCGGCGCAATTTCCAGCCCGTGGCCAGCGGAACTGTGACGCAAAAGCGACAGAAAACGATGACGCTAGGTCAATATTCACCCTCTCGTCCAAAGTATCAGGCGAGATAGCGGGCGAAATCATCCACGGCCCGAAGAGTGTTGATCCGCGACCGCCGGGGCCGTCGCATGCCCCCGGCCGCCGCGCCGGCGCATAAAATCCCCGGCGGGGGGAGAAATCCGCGCCTTCAGCCTCTATCAAGATCGGCCACGCCACGCCCGACCGTCCTGTCAGAGGCCGATAGTTGCTGTTTCTGCTCGCCCTTCTCCCCCTGATCGGGGCTCTCGCGCCCGCGCTCGCCATCCGGCTGGGGCGCAATGCGTCCGCCGTGGCGGCGGGGAGCGTGACCCTCGCCGCCCTGATCGTGCTAGGCAGCCTGACTCCGGCGGTGATGGCGGGGGAGACGGTCCGGGCCAGCGTACCGTGGATCCCGGCGCTGGGGCTGAACGCCAGCCTGTTCCTCGATCCGCTGGGGCTGATGTTCGCGGGGATGATCCTGGGCATCGGCCTGCTGGTCATCATCTACGCCCGCTTCTATCTGGCGGCGGCCGATCCGATGGGGCGGTTCTTCACCTATCTGCTGCTGTTCCAGGGCGCGATGCTGGGGATCGTCCTGTCGGACAATGTGCTGCTGCTGCTGATTTTCTGGGAGCTGACCAGCCTGTCGTCCTTCCTGCTGATCGGCTTCTGGCGCCATTCGGCCGAAGCCCGTCAGGGGGCGCGGATGGCGCTGTTCGTCACCGGCGGCGGCGGTCTTGCCCTGATCGGCGGGCTGCTGATCCTCGGCAATATCGCCGGCTCCTACGACCTGACGGTGATCCTGCAGCAGGGCGAGGCGATCCAGGCCTCGCCGCTGTATCTGCCGGCCCTGCTGCTGATCCTCGGCGGCTGTTTCACCAAGTCGGCGCAGTTCCCGTTCCACTTCTGGCTGCCGCACGCCATGGCCGCGCCGACGCCGGTCAGCGCCTATCTGCATTCGGCGACCATGGTGAAGGCCGGGGTCTTCATGCTGGCGCGGCTGTGGCCGGTGCTGGCGGGGACCGAGGCCTGGTTCCTGATCGTCGCCACCACCGGGCTGGCGACCATGGTGTTCGCCGCCTGGGTGGCGCTGTTCAAGGACGATCTGAAGGGGCTGCTGGCCTATTCGACGATCAGCCAACTCGGCTTTCTGACCCTGCTGTTCGGCATCGGCACGCCGATGGCGGCGCTGGTCGGGGTGTTCCACATCATCAATCACGCGACCTTCAAGGCGGCGCTGTTCCTCAACGCCGGCATCGTCGACCATGAGGCCGGGACGCGCGACATCAGGCGGCTGGGCGGCCTGTTCGGCCTGATGCCGATCGCCGGGACGCTGGCGCTGATCGCCGGCCTGTCGATGGCGGGCGTGCCGCCGCTGAACGGCTTCATCTCCAAGGAGATGATGCTGGAGGAGGCGGCGCATACGGTCTGGCTGGGCCAGCCGTGGGTGTTCCCGGTGCTGGCGACCCTGGGGGCGCTGCTGTCGGTCGCCTATTCGCTGCGCTACATCGTCCACGTCTATTTCGGACCGCGGCGCGACGACTATCCGAAGACGCCGCACGATCCGGGGATCGGCCTGTGGGGGCCGCCGGCGGTGTTGACGGCGCTGGTCGTGGCCATCGGCCTGGCCCCGGCCCTGTTCGCCGGACCGCTGGTGGACGCCGTCGCCGGGGCGGTGACCAACGGCGCCGCGCCCCATGTGCATCTGTCCTTGTGGCACGGGATCACCCCGGCCCTGTTCATGAGCGTGGCGGCCATCGCCCTGGGGGCCGTGACGCTGCTCCTGCACCGGCGGCTGGAAGGGCTGTTCGCGGCCGTTCGGCTGCCGCAGGCCAAGGCCCTGTTCGACGCCGGGGTCGAGGGCGCGGCGACGCTGGCGCGGCGCGGCGTGGACGCGGTGCAGAACGGCTCGCTGCAGCGGGCCATGGCGGCCCTGATCGCAACCGCCGTCGTGGTCGGCTTTGCCGGCTTCTTCAGCGTCGACTATGTCGCCGGCGCGCGGCCGGGCGTGCCGGCCTCGCCCGCCGCCGTGGTCGGCTGGCTGGCCCTGGTGACGGCGACGGCGCTGGTCGTCCTGACCCACCGGGCGCGCTATGTCTCGCTGATCTATATCGGCATCGTCGGCCTGGTGATCTCGCTGGCCTTCGCCCACCTGTCGGCGCCCGACCTGGCCCTGACGCAGATCTCGGTCGAGGTGGTGACCATCCTGCTGATGCTGCTGGCGCTGAACCTGCTGCCCAAGACGACGCCGGTCGAGAGCCGGCCGTGGCGGCGGGCGCGCGACGGAACGCTGGCCTGCGTCGCCGGCCTCGGCGTGGGCGGGGCGGCCTGGGCGGTGATGACCCGGCCGCTGGACAGCATCTCGGACTATTTCTGGGCGAATTCCTATTCCGGCGGCGGCGGGACCAATGTCGTCAACGTCATCCTGGTGGACTTCCGCGGCTTCGACACCTTCGGCGAGATCATCGTGCTGGGCATCGCCGCCCTGGGCATCTTCTCGATGCTGGAGACGGTCGGGACCGGAGCCAGCGGCCGGCGGATCGCGGCGTGGAAGCCCGACACGGTGCGCTCGCCCGAACACCATCCGATGATGCTGGTGGTGGCCACCCGCCTGCTGCTGCCGCTGGCCGTGGCGGTGGGGCTGTACATCTTCCTGAGGGGGCACAACCAGCCGGGCGGCGGCTTCATCGCCGGCCTGGTGATCGCGATCGCCATCCTGATGCAATACATGGCCTCGGGCCACAGTTTCGCCGACCAGAGGCTGCGCGCCGACCATCACAGCCTGATCGGGGCCGGGGTGCTGATCGCCGCCGCGACCGGGCTGGGGTCGTTGCTGTTCGGCTATCCGTTCCTGACCAGCGCCTTCGACTATTTCACCCTGCCGCTGATCGGCGAGTTCGAGCTGGCCACGGCCATGGCGTTCGACATCGGCGTGGCCCTGACGGTGATCGGCGCGGTGATGCTGGCGCTGGCCCAGCTGTCGCGGGTGGCGCAGAGCGCCGAGAAGGAGCCGCCGCCGGAGACGCTGGAGGCGATGGACGTCGATCCGTCGCGCGCCCGGCCCGCCGCCGCGCCGAAGGAGGCCGGCCAATGACCATGGAACTGCTCATCGCCTCGGCCATCGCCGTGCTGACCGCCGCCGGGGTCTATCTGGTGCTGCGCGGGCGGACCTTCCCGGTGGTGCTGGGGCTGGCCTTCCTGTCCTATGCGATCAACCTGTTCCTGTTCGCCATGGGGCGGCTGGTGATCAACCGGCCGCCGATCTACGACAAGGCGGCCGAGGCCTATACCGACCCCCTGCCCCAGGCCCTGGTGCTGACCGCCATCGTCATCGCCTTCGGCATGACCGCCTTCGTGGTGGTGCTGGCGCTGCGGACCTTCCTCGAGACCGGGATCGATCAGGTGGACGGCCATGAAGACGTCCGGGACGATGCGGGGGGCGGATCGTGAGCCCGTCCATCTCCCTGCTGGTCGCGGCGGCCGTGGTCCTGCCGGCGATCGTCGGCGCCGCGAGCGTGCTGATGTTGCGCCACCGGCTGGACGCGTCGCGTCTGGTCTCGCTGGGGGCCTGTCTGGCGCTGGTCGGCATCGCCGCCGTCCTGGTGGTCCATGCTTCGAGCGGGACGACAGAGAGCTATGCGCTGGGCAACTGGCGCGCGCCGTTCGGCATCGTGCTGGTGCTGGACCGGCTGTCGGCGATGATGCTGCTGCTGACGGCGGTGCTGGCCACGGCGGTGATGACCTATGCCGTGGCCACCGGCATGGACCGCACGGGCTGGCATTTCCACCCGCTGTTCCAGTTCCAGCTTCTGGGGCTGAACGGGGCCTTCCTGACCGGCGACCTGTTCAACCTGTTCGTCTTCTTCGAGGTGCTGCTGATCGCCTCCTACGGCCTGCTGCTGCACGGTCAGGGGGCGCAGCGGCTGAAGGCGGGGGTGCAGTATGTGGTCATCAACCTGGTCGGCTCGACCCTGTTCCTGGTCGGCGTCGGCCTGCTGTACGGCGTCACCGGCACGCTCAACATGGCCGATCTGGCGGTCAAGGTCGCCGCCGCGCCGGCGGGGGACCAGGGGCTGATCGCCGCCTCGGCCCTGATCCTGACGGTGGTGTTCGGGCTCAAGGCGGCGGTCGCGCCGCTGCATTTCTGGCTGCCGGGGGCCTATTCGGCGACCACCGGGGCGGTCGCGGCCCTGTTCGCCATCATGACCAAGGTCGGGGCCTACGCCATCATCCGCACCAGCACCCTGATCTTCGGCGCCGACGCCGGAGCGGCCGCCTTCGTGGTCGGGCCGTGGCTGCTGCCGGCGGCCCTGGCCACGATGGTCATCGGCTTCGTCGGCCTGTTCGCCGCGCGCGGCGTGCGGTCGATGGCGGCCTGGTCGATCATCGGCTCGATGGGGGTGCTGCTGAGCGCCATCGCCGTGTTCCGCGTCGAGGCCATGGCGGCGGCGCTGTACTATGTGCCGCATTCGACCCTCGCCGGGGCGGCGATGTTCCTGATCGCCGACCTGATCGCCAAACGCCGGGGCGAGCATGGCGACTCCCTGACCCTGGCGCCGCCGTTCCGCCAGTCGGGCGTGTTGTCGGGCCTGTTCTTACTCGCCGCCATCGCCATCGTCGGCCTGCCGCCGCTGTCGGGCTTCATCGGCAAGCTGCTGATCCTCGACGGGGTGCGCGACGCGCCGGCGGCGGTCTGGATCTGGGGGACGATCCTGATCACCACCCTGATCGGGGTGCTGGCCTTCGCCCGGGCCGGCAGCCTGCTGTTCTGGAAGAGTTCGGAGATCGGCGGCGAGATCCCGGTCCGGGCCCTGCGCGGACAGGTCCTCGGCGTGGCGGCGGCGGGCGGCCTGCTCGCGGCGCTGGCCGGGCTGACGGTGCTGGCCGGTCCGGTCACCGCCTATGCCGACGCGGCGGCGGCGCAGCTGTTCGCGCCCCAGGGCTATGTGGACGCCGTGCTGGGTCCTGACGCGGGAGGCCGGCGATGATCCGGCGTCTGCTGCCCCACCCCGGCCTGAGCGTGCTCGTCGCCGTCGTCTGGATGCTGCTGGTCAACGAGATCACCTTCGGCGCCCTGTTCCTCGCCGTGATCGTCGGGGTGGCGGCGCCCCTGGCGACCAGCCGGTTCTGGCCAGCCCGGCCGAAGATCCGCTTCGGCCCGGCCCTGCTGGGCTATGTCGGCATCGTCCTGTGGGACATCGTCGTGGCCAATTTCGAGGTCGCCTGGGTGATCCTGACCCGCAGCAATCGCGACATCCGCTCGCACTGGCTGGTGGTGCCGCTGGAGCTGCGTTCGCCGGAGGCCATAACCGTGTTCGCGGGGACGATCAGCCTGACCCCGGGGACGGTGACGAGCGACGTGTCCGCCGATGGCCGCGCCCTGCTGGTGCACGCCCTGGACGTGGACGACCCCGTGGCCGAGGTCGCCCGGATGAAACAGAGGTATGAAGCCCGGCTGCTGAAGGTGTTCCGATGAGCGGATCGATCCTGGCCCTGGCCCTGACCTTCACCCTGGCCTGCGTCAGCCTGGCCATACTGCTGAACCTGTACCGGCTGGTGCGCGGGCCGACCTCGGGCGACCGCATCCTGGCGGTCGACACCCTGACCATCAACGCCATCGCCCTGATCGTGGTGTTCGGCGTCGCCCATGCGACCCAGACCTATTTCGAGTCGGCCCTGCTGCTGGCCATGGTCGCCTTCGTCGGCACCGTCGCCTACTGCAAATTCCTGCTGCGGGGGGACATCGTCGAATGAGCCTGTTCGCCGAAATCGTCATCGCCGGGCTGCTGGTCCTCGGCGGCGGCTTCATCCTGATCGGCTCCTGGGGCCTGGCGCGCCTGCCGTCGCTGATGACCCGGCTGCACGGACCGACCAAGGCCAGCACCCTGGGGGTCGGGGCCTGCCTGATCGCCTCGATGATCTATTTTCCGGCGACGGGTGCGGCCTGGTCGGCGCATGAGCTCCTGATCACCATCTTCCTGTTTCTGACCGCGCCGGTCTCGGCCAATATGATCGCCAAGGCGCATCTGCACCGGCAGGGGCATGGCATCGATCCCAACCCGGCCGACGACATCGTCACCGGCCTGCCGCGGCCGCCCGGCGGCGAGGACTGGGCGACCTTCCATGGGGCCGCCGACGACCCCGAACCGGAGCCGCAACAGGTCCCGCCGGGGCGCCGCGCGGACTGAACCGGCGCCGGCGCCCATTGCAGCCTTCGACGGCCGGGGGCATTTGCCCGGCATGCCCGTCTCCCCCGCCTACCGCCCCGAACCCCGCTTCTTCGATCTGGGGGAGGATTATGGCGACGCGGTCCGGGCGGCGGATTTTCCGCAGACGATCCTGCGCCATCGCAACGACCGCGCCGCGGCGACCGTCGGGCTGGAGACGCTGAGCGACGCCGAATGGCTCGCGCATTTCGGCCGGTTCGAGCCCCTGCCGGGGCAGCCGGGGCCGGTCGCCATGCGCTATCACGGGCACCAGTTCCGCACCTACAACCCGGACCTCGGCGACGGGCGGGGGTTTCTGGCGGCGCAGCTGCGCGCCGCCGACGGCCGGCTGCTGGATCTGGCGACCAAAGGCTCCGGCCAGACGCCGTGGTCGCGCGGCGCGGACGGGCGGCTGACGCTGAAGGGCGGGGTGCGCGAGGTGCTGGCGGCCGAGATGCTGGAGGCGCTGGGCGTGCCGACCAGCCGCGCCTTTTCCCTGATCGAGACCGGCGAGGCGCTGCAGCGCGGCGACGAGCCGTCGCCGACGCGCTCGGCGGTGCTGGTCCGGCTGTCGCACAGCCATGTGCGGTTCGGGACCTTCCAGCGGGCGGCCTATATCGGGCGGCCGGACATGGTCGCGGCCCTCGTCGAGCATGCGCGGGGGCTGTACCACCCGGACGTCGCGGCGGGCGATGTTCCCGACTTCCTGCGGGCGGTGGTCGAGGCCTCGGCGCGGTTGACGGCGCGGTGGATCGCGGCCGGCTTCGTGCACGGGGTGCTGAACACCGACAATCTGAACGTCACCGGCGAGAGCTTCGACTACGGGCCGTGGCGGTTTCTGCCGCACTATGAGCCGGGGTTCACCGCGGCCTATTTCGACCAGTTCGGCCTGTACGCCTTCGCGCGCCAGCCGGAGGCGGTGTTCTGGGCCCTGACCCAGCTGGGCGGGGCGTTGAAGACGGTGGCCGATGCGGAGCCGTTGACCGAGGCGCTGAACGGCTTCGGCCCGGCCTATATCCGCGAGCTGCGGGCGGCGTTTCTGGCCCGGCTGGGGGTCGCCAGCCTGGGCGAGGCGGCGGATCAGAGGCTGCTGGACACGACCCTGGCGCTGCTGCGTCAGGGCGGCGAGGCGCTGCGGTGGGAGCCGCTGTTCTTCGACTGGTTCGGCGGCTTCGCCTCGTCGGCGCGGGCGCTGGGCGGGCCGCGCGCCAAGCTGTACCAGGGCGAGGCCTTCGACGCCTTCCGCTTCGCCCTGTTTGAGCATGAGCCGGACCGGCCGGAGCGGCTGGAGCATGCGATGTTCGCGGCGCCCGGGCCCGAGGAGATGCTGATCGACGAGGTCGAGGCGATCTGGGCGGCGATCGAGGCGGGCGACGACTGGGGTCCGTTCCGCGACAAGCTGGCAAGGCTGGCCGACGCCCGTACGGGCTGGGGTCTCGCCGACTGCTGACAGCAGGGTGGCAGCAGAGGGGCGGTAGGAGAGCGGGCCGGGATGGTCCGGCCCCGTCGGAAAGCCGCGCCGTGCCCCGCTCCGCCCCCTCCCCTACCGACGCCGGTCTTAAGGGGCCCGAAACCCCGGGCGCATTACAGCGAATTATGGATACGGCCACGCTTTGGCCGTCGGCGTCCCGCAGAAGGCGGTCACGGATGGTTACGGCCTCGCTTCGCGCCCTTGCGGAACGGATCGTCCGATCCGACATCGACACTGTTGCCAATAGAACGAGCGTCCCTCCCCGGGCGTCAGAAAAAATGAACACTCAGGTCTACTCCCCCGCCCGCTCGCGTCTGAACGCGAGCTATCGCAATCTGGCCCTGTGGACGCTGCAGGGGTGGATCGCGATGTTCTTCATCGCCGCCGGCTACGCCAAGCTGAGCGAACCGATGGCCAATCTGATCGAGCTGATGCGCTGGCCGGCGCTGGTGTCCGAGAACATGGTGCGCGGCCTTGGCGTCGCCGAGATCGTGCTGGCCCTGCTGATCCTCGCGCCGCTGGTGTCGTGGAAGCACGGCCGCCCGCTGCTGGTCACCGCCGGCGCCGGCCTGCTGGCGCTGGAGACGATCATGCTGGGCGTGCACGCCCTGGGCCTGGAGACGGGGCTGGCGCTGACCAATGTGGTGCTGATCGCCATGACGGCGCCGGTGCTGTGGATGCGGGCGCGGGAAACGCGCTGAGGCGAGGCAGCAGGCAGCAGGCAGCAGGCAGCAGGCAGCAGGCAGCAGGCAGCAGGATTTGTTGCGGTTGGATTTGACGCGACCCCGGACCCTCCCCGTTCCCTGACATCTCCTGCTGCCTGCTGCCTGCCCCCCTCACCGCAATCCTTCCCTTTACGTGCACGTAAAGATCGGCTTATCTGCCGGCATGGCGACCGCCGACGATCATCGCACCTATTCGATCCGCCAGCTGTGCCGCGAGTTCGGGGCGACGGCGCGGGCGCTGCGCTTCTACGAGGACAAGGGCCTGCTGACGCCGGCCCGCAAGGGTCAGACGCGCGTCTATGACGCGCGCGACCGGGCGCGGCTGAAGCTGATCCTGCGCGGGCGCCGCATCGGCTTCTCGCTGCAGGAGATCCAGGAAATGCTGGATCTGTACGACCACGACAACCATAACGCCCACCAGATGGCCGTCGCCCTGCGTCGCCACCGGGCCCAGATCGCCGCGCTGAAACAGCAACGCGAAGACCTCGACGCGGCCATCGAGACCGCCGAGGAAGCCTGCGCCGTGATGGAGCGGAAGCTGGGCGAATACCGCCCGGACCTGCTGCCCGGCGCCGAAGAATACGCCGATCTGCTGAAGGCCCGGCTCAACCCGGACCACGGCCACGGCGCAATCCACCAGCCCTTCAAAGCGAGAGCGTAAGTCCATGGCCTACAAGGCGCCCGTCCGCGACCTGACCTTCGTCCTCAACGAGGTTCTGGAGATCGACCGCTACGCCAACCAGCCCGGCTTCGCCGACGTCTCGTCCGATCTGGTCGCCCAGATCCTCGAGGAAGGCGCCAAATTCGCCGAGGAGGTCATCGCCCCGCTGAACCGCGTCGGCGATCAGGAAGGCTGCAAATGGGACAACGGCAAGGTCACCGGCCCGACCGGCTGGAAGGAAGCCTACAAGGCTATGGTCGAGGCCGGCTGGCCCGCCCTGTCGGCCCTGCCGGAACACGGCGGCCAGGGCATGCCCTCGGTCGTGGCCATGGCCTTCGGCCAGATGACGGCCGCGGCCAGCGCCGCCTTCTCGATGTATCCGGGCCTGACCGCCGGCGCCTACTGGGGTCTGAACGCCAACGGCTCGGACGAGCAGAAGGCGATGTATCTGCCCAAGATGGCGACCGGCGAATGGGGCGGGACCATGAACCTGACCGAGCCGCAGTGCGGCACGGACCTGGGCCTGATCCGCACCAAGGCCGTGCCGAACGGCGACGGCAGCTACAACATCACCGGCCAGAAGATCTGGATTTCGTCGGGCGAGCACGACTTCACCGACAACATCATCCATCTGGTGCTGGCCCGGATCGAGGGCGCGCCGGCCGGGATCAAGGGCATCAGCCTGTTCGTCGTGCCCAAGGTGTTCGTCAACGAGGACGGCTCGCTGGGCGAGCGCAATGTCGGCGCGGCCTGCGGCGGCCTCGAGCACAAGATGGGCATCCACGGCAACGCCACCTGCGTCATGGACTATGACAACGCCAAGGGCTGGCTGGTCGGGACCGAGAACAAGGGCATGGCCGCCATGTTCGTGATGATGAACGAGGCGCGTCTGGGCACCGGCCTGCAGGGGCTGTCGATCGGCACCGCCGCCTATCAGGCCGCGGTCGAGTTCGCCCATGACCGGCTGCAGGGACGTTCGCTGACGGGGCCGAAGAACCCGGACGGCCCGGCCGATTCCATCATGGTCCACCCGGACGTGCGGCGCATGCTGCTGGAGGCCAAGGCCTTCGTCGAGGGCGGCCAGGCCTTCACCCTTTGGACCGCCCTGCAGGCCGATCTGCAGCATTCGAACGACGAGGCCGAGGCGCAGAAGGCCCGCGACTACATGGGTCTGATCACCCCGGTGCTGAAGGCCTATCTGACGGACAAGGGCTTCCACGTCGCCTCGCTGGCCATGCAGGTGCACGGCGGTTCGGGGTACACGGAGCATTTCCCGGCGTCGCAGTATCTGCGCGATGCGCGGATCACCATGATCTACGAGGGCGCCAACGGCATCCAGGCGCTGGATCTGGTCGGGCGCAAACTGCCGGCCAACGGCGGGCGGGCGATCATGAGCTGGTTCGCCGACATCGACGCCTTCGTCTCGGAGAACGGCGGCGAGGGCCCGATCAAGCCCTATGTCGACGGCCTGGCCGACGCCAAGAAGAAGCTGCAGGAGGGCACGATGTGGCTGATGCAGAACGGCATGCAGAACCCGGACAATGCGGGCGCGGCGAGCACCGACTATCTGAACATCTTCGGCCTGACGGCGCTGGCCTATCTGTGGGCCCAGATGGCCAAGGCGGCGCAGAAGCAGATCGACGCCGGGTCGACCGATCCCTACTACGCCAACAAGCTGATGACCGGGCGGTATTTCGTCGAGCGAATCCTGCCGGACACGGGGGCGCACCTGGCCAAGCTGAAGACCGGCGCGGACGTGCTGATGGCGATGCCGGCCGAGGCGTTCTGAGCATGAACGTGCTGAACGTCCCCGAGCCCGATTTCATGCAGGAGGAGGAGATCGTCCTCTTCTCCGACAGCGTGGGCAAATGGATCGACGAGCATGCGCCGCCCGAGGCGGTGCAGTCGTGGATCGCCAACTCCTCGGTGCCGCGCGAGCTTTGGAGCCAGTCCGGCGAGGCCGGCCTGCTGGGGCTGTCGATGCCCGAGGAAGACGGCGGCATGGGCGGGGATTACCGGCACGAGGTGGTGCTGATGCGCCAGCTGGGCTGGAAGGGGGCGGATCACTTCGGCATCTCGCTGCACAATGCGATCGTCATGCCCTACATCTGGCACTACGGCACCGCCGAGCAGAAGGCGCGCTGGCTGCCGAAGCTGCAGTCAGGCGAACTGGTCGGGGCCATCGCCATGACCGAGCCGGGCGCCGGGTCCGACCTGCAAGGGGTCAAGACCACCGCCATCAAGACCGGGAACCAGTATGTGATGAACGGGTCCAAGACCTTCATCACCAACGGCCAGCTGGCCAATTTCATCATCGTCGTGGCCAAGACGGATCCGTCGGAGGGCGCCAAGGGCACCTCGCTGATCGTGGTCGAGACCGACGGGGCGGAAGGCTTCGAGCGCGGCCGCAACCTGCACAAGATCGGCATGGAGGGGAACGACACCTCGGAGCTGTTCTTCAACGATGTGAAGGTCCCGGGCGAGAACATCATCGGCGGCGGCGAGGGCCAGGGCTTCATCCAGCTGATGCAGCAGCTGCCACAGGAACGGCTGAACATCGCGGTGCAGGGCGTGGCCGCGGCCGAGCGCGGGCTGCAGGAGACGCTGGCCTACGTGAAGGAACGCAAGGCGTTCGGCAAACGGGTCATCGACTTCCAGAACACCCAGTTCAAACTGGCCGAGGTGAAGACGAAACTGACCGTCGCCAAGGTGTTCGTCGACCGCTGCCTGGAGCTGCATCTGCAGGGCAAGCTCGATGCGGCGACGGCTTCGATGGCCAAATACTGGGTCACCGACATCCAGGGCGAGGTCATCGACGAGATGCTGCAGCTGCACGGCGGCTACGGCTATATGAACGAGTATCCAATCGCCCAGCTGTACAAGGACGCGCGGGTGCAGCGTATCTACGGCGGGACGAACGAGATCATGAAGCTGCTGATCGCGCGGACGCTGTAGGTAACTGATCTCGGTTCACGCGGGATGACAAGGGCGGTGGCGCCTTGTCATCCCGGACGCCGCGCAGCGGCGATCCGGGACGGGCGGTCACCTTATGCGCTGGGCCCGGTCGGCGTCGCCGAACCGGGCTCACGATCCTCGCGCGCGCAACTCTCCGTACAGATCGCCCCAGTGCGGATTGCCTTCCTCGATCAGGGCGAATTTCCACTTTCTGAGCCAGCGCTTTATCCGCTTTTCCCGGAGGATCGCCTGATCGATATACTGGTGGGTCTCGTACCAGACGAGCCGATCAATGCCGCGCTCGACGGTGTAGCCGGGGATCAGGCCCCGCTTGTGTTCGGCGACGCGGCGGATGAGATCATTCGTGACGCCAACGTACAGATAGCCGCATGGGCCGCTCGCGAGAATGTAGACGTAGAAGCAGCTTGGCATGGAGCCTTTCTCCCGGCGCGACCCTTGCGGGCCGGCCGGGAGGGGTCAAGCCTTTGCAACTTCCGGTCCCGGATCTCCGCTTCGCTTCGTCCGGGATGACAAGCTGACTGCAACGCCTATGAAGTGACCCCATGATCCGCCTGTTCGTCCCCACGCCCCTCGCCGCCGGCGCCGCCGTCCTGCCGACGCTGGATCAGTCGCGTTACCTGTCGCAGGTGATGCGACTGAAGATCGGCGACGAGTTGCTGGTGTTCAACGGCGTCGACGGCGAGTGGCGCTGCGTCATCACCGAGGTGTTGAAGAAGGGCCTGGTGTTGAAGGCCGAGGAACAGGTCCGGCCGCAGTCGACCGGGCCCGATCTGGAGTTGCTGATCAGCGTGGTGAAGAAGAGCGCGCTGGAGTTCGCCGTCGAAAAGGCGACCGAACTGGGCGTGCGGCGCATCCAGCTGGTCGTCACCCACCGGACCCAGGTCTCGCATGTGCGGATGGACCGGCTGGACGCCATCGCCATCGAGGCGGCGGAACAGACCGGGCGGGTCGATGTGCCGATGATCGACGAGCCGGTGAAGCTGGCGGAGCTGCTGGACGGCTGGGAGGGCGGGCGGCGGCTGATGTTCTGCGACGAGACGGGAGGCGCGCCAGCCTTCGCCGCGCTCATTCCTCCCCCCCGGGGGGAGGGGGACCATGCGCAGCATGGTGGAGGGGGTCAGACCCTGACGCCCGGGACGCGGCAGGGGGGCGGGCCCCCGCCCCCGCCGCCCGCCCCC
>JAXHTU010000054.1:0-20058 GCA_034189955.1 Pseudomonadota bacterium
CGCCCGACTGGCGCTGATAGGCGAGGAACTGTTCCATTCGCTCGGCCGAGGTCGCCGCCGCGCCGGGCGGATTGGGGGCGCCTTGCGGCCGCACCTGAGCCTGCAGCCATCCACGTGGGTCGGGCGCGATGTCGGTCATTTCACCGGGGCGGGCGCCGAGGCCGAACCGGGTCAGGGCGATCGCGGCGTCGAGGTCTCCGGCGTTTCGCATCGCGGGCTCTCCGGTCGTTTCAGGTTCAACGCCGGCCGGCGCGTGTTCCGTCGCGGAAGCCTCTGGCGGCCGCCGACGCGATGCCCGGCGAGGCGCGGCCCCCCGTCGATGATCGCGCCGCGCCTGGCCGGATCAGGGCCGACCGATCGCCTCGTCCGTATGGATCAGGGCCGAGCCTGTCTCGCCCACGACCGCGTGGACGAAGCCGTCGGCGCCCGGCAGCAGGCCCTGTTCGAAGGGCCTCTGGTCGAAGACCTGGTAGCGGATGGCCTGCCCGGGCGCGAGATCGGTCTCGAAGGTCCACAGGCCGGGATCCCGCGCGTCCGGCGTCAGCCGGACCACCATCTCGTTGGAGCCGAGGAAGTCGCCCCACAGCCAGAGCGGCGCCGTCGCCCCGGCAGGGCGGCGAACGCCGATGGTGACCGGCTGCGGCTCGACATAGGCGTGGCGGGTGTATTGCGCCGCCCTGGTCAGTTCATTGCCCCGGCGCCAGTCGAAGAAGGTGGCGTTCTCCCAGTTCGACCCCACGCCCCAGCGGGTCGAGCAGCGGGTCGAGACCCAGGCCGGCTCCCAATAGACCACGCCGACGCCGCCGTTCGACTTCACCGTCTGGGTGA
This sequence comes from Pseudomonadota bacterium, assembly GCA_034189955.1. Classification (GTDB taxonomy): domain Bacteria; phylum Pseudomonadota; class Alphaproteobacteria; order Caulobacterales; family Caulobacteraceae; genus Brevundimonas. Next base: position 829 of record JAXHTU010000054.1, read on the forward strand.
TGTCGACCATGTAGCGGTACTGGCCCTCCTCGGTGGCGGGATAGTCGGGCAGCAGGGTGTCGGGGCCCAGCAGATTGGGCGAGGCGTCCGCGCCCTCGTTGGTGAAGGGATAGGAGGTCTCGACGACGATGACCTCGGCCGCATAGCGGTGCCGCAGGCGGTTGATCGTGGCGCCCAGCCCCTCCAGGCCCTGGGTCGACCATTTGCGATAATAGCTGACGCCGATCAGGTCGAAGTCGGTGACGCCGTGTTCCGCGGCCGCCGCGAACCACGGCTCGACGTTCTCGGGCTGGGCGATGTGCAGCATGACCAGCGGCTGGATCGAACTGGCCGCGCCGGCGTCGCGGACGGCGCGGATGCCGGCGTTCAGCAGGGCGGCGTTGCGCGGCCAGTTGATGCCCGGACGGGTCTCCTTCCAGTCCAGTTCGCCCATCAGCTCGGGATTGGTCTCGTTGCCGACCTGGACCAGGTCCGGCATCAGCCCCTCGGCGTCGAGCGCCGCGAGGGTCTCGCGGGTATAATCGTATAGCGCCTGCGACAGGGCCGGGACATCGTCGCGGATCGGCCGCCAGGCCTTGGGCACGATCTGCTTGTCGCCGTCGGCCCAGTCGTCGGAATAGTGGAAGTCCAGCAGCACCTCCATGCCCTCCGCCTTCGCCCGGCGGATGGTCTCGCGCACGTCGTCGAGGTCGGAATAATCGGTCCATTCGGCATCGTTCCAGATGCGCACCCGGACCAGGTTGGTGCCGGCTTCGGCGAACAGCCGGTACGGATCCATGGTCTCGCCATTGACGCGATAGACGGCGCCGCAGTCCTCCATCTCGTTCACATAGGAGAGGTCCGCGCCGAAATAGAAGACGGACTGGGCGGCGGCGGGCCCGGCGGCCGCGACGCTCAGGGCGGCCAGTGCGGGGGTCAGCAAACGGATCATGGAACTCTACCGGGCGAGAGCCCGCGGGCGGCGCAGGTCCGCCCGCGGACAGGTCAGTAACGCAGGGTGATGTCGAAGCTGAAGCGACGGCCGTAGTGATCGTACCGCGCCAGCCGGTCGGGACTGTTGTCGTAGTGGACCCGCACCGGCTCGTCGGTGAGGTTGCCGGCCTGGAAGCGCAGCCCGACCTGGTCGGAGACCTGGTACGAGGCGCTGAAGTCGAGGATGCCCTCGCTTTCCAGCGTCCGCAGGGCCGAGCCGTCCCAGCCGTCGATGACGGTGAAGGGGCTGTGATATTTATAGCCCAGCCGGCTCTCGAACCGGCCCTTGCTGTACCACAGGTCGATCGTGGCGGTGCGTTCGGCCAGACCGGTTCCCTCCAGCGGGTCGTTGGCCGGGTAGAACTCCTTCACGTCGGAATTGACCAGGGCCAGGTTGGCGTAGATGCCGAAGTCCTGCAGGCCCGGGATGAAGCTGAACGGGGTCTGGAAGGTGAACTCGGCCCCGGAGATGCCGCCGCCGTCGCCGTTGAACGGGCCGGTGACGTTGTAGGTGACGCCGTCGATCTCGACCGGTTGGGTCGAATAGCCGATGTGGCTGTCGACATCCTTGTAGTAGACGGCTGCGGCGAACAGGGCCTCGGGCGCGAAATACCACTCGTACGACAGGTCGAACTGGGTGGCGCGGAACGGCTCCAGCAGCGGATTGCCGGCGCTTCCGGTGGGCGGCGGCGCCGTGTTCCACAGGGTCCGGCCGGCGCGCAGTTCGTCCAGCGGCGGCCGGGCGATGGTCCGGGCCGCGCCGAAGCGCAGTTGCCGGTCCTCGGCCAGTTCGAAGGTCAGGTTGAGGCTGGGCAGGACCTCGACATAGTCGTTGTCGATGCTGACCGGGGTCAGGGGGCCGCCGTTGACCGACTCAAAGCCGCTGCTGGTCGTCTCGGTCGCCACCACCCGGACGCCGACATTGCCGGTGACCGGCAGGCCGCCCCACTGGCTGACGAAATCGGCCTTCACATAGGCCTCGGCCACCTGTTCCTCGACGTCCCAGCCCGAACCCAGGACCTCGGAATTGGCCGGCTCGACGAAGCCGCCATAGGCGGCTTGTGCGAGGGCGTCGAAATCGCCGTTCAGCAGCGGCGGGGCGACAAAGTCATCCACCGTGAAACTGCTCAGCAGATCGGCCGGCAGGGCGGTGATGATCGGCGCCTGGAACCACTGCGTCATGCGGTAGCCCTTGGACCGGTCCGACACGCGCGCGCCGAACGCCACCTCGGTCACCCCCCTGTCGCCCATGTAGCGCCGGGCGTCGAACCGCCCCGCCATCAGCTCGTCTTCCAGATGACCGCCGTCGGTCTGACCGGGCACCCAGGTCGGAAGGGCCTGGATCGTCGGATCGGCCGGGTCTGAGCTGGTCGTCACCGACGGGGCCACGCTGGCCCGCATGTCGAACGCCAGCCAGTTCGGATAGACCTCGGTGAACACCGCCTGCCAGGTGTTGTCGCGTTCCGCCTTCGAATAGGACAGGTCGCCGTGCACGGTCCAGTCGCCCGCGGTCCAGCGACCGTTCAGGCCGGTGACGAACAGGGTCTTGTCCTCGACATAGCGGGCGACGACGTTGGTCACCGAGACGAACGGCAGGTTGGCGGCGACCACGGTGTCGTCGATGATGGTGTATGAGGCGCCGGGGTCGCTGTAGGCCCAGCCGGAGCTTCCGTCCCAGTTGCCGATGGCGCCGTTGCGGCCGTACCAGGCCTGGTTCTGATCCTCGCCGATGTCGATCTGGGAATAGAGGACGTCGAAATTCAGCTCGAAGTCGGCGTTCGGACGCCATTGCAGGGCGCCGTTCAGGCCGGTTCGGTCCTCCGCCAGCCGTTTGACCTCGGTCTGGGCGCCCCAGGGCGTGGCGTCGAGATCGCCGTCGCCGTCGACGTCTCCGGGCTGTCCGCCGGTCTCCTCGTCATTGAAACCCCAGCCCTGGAAGGAGGCGAAGCCGTTCCTCTGTTCCTGGCGGCTGACGCCCAGGTTGACGCCGAGCGTATCGGACAGACGGGTGGTGAAGCTGGCGGCGGCGCGATAGCCGAGCGGATCGTAGTCCGGCAGATTCTCGCCGGACTCGTAATAGACGAGGCCGGCGCTGGCGGCGATCGCGGGCCCGGAATAGTCGAGCGGCTTGACGGTGCGGATGTTGATGGTGCCCGCCACCCCGCCGGCGATCAGGTCGGCCGACTGCGATTTATAGACCTCGACGCCGGAAACGACTTCCGACGGATAGATCTCCCAGCGCACATTGCGGTCGGGCTCGGACGACGCGACCTCGCGGTCGTTGACCAAGCCCAGCACCAGACGGGGGCCAAGGCCGCGGATCGCCGCCTGGCTCTGGTTGCCGCGGTCGCGGGTGCCGTTGATGCCGGGCAGGCGCACCAGTTCCTCGGCGATGGTCACGTTCGGCAGCTGGCCGATGTCCTCCGACGAGATCGCCTCGATGACGAGGGCCGAGCGCCGCTTGACCTCAATGGCGTCGCGCAACGAGGCGCGGATGCCGGTGATGATCACCTCCTCGACCTCGGTCGCTTCCTGCGGGACGGGCGGCGGGTCCTGGGCCCAGGCCGACGCCGGCAGCGCCAGCCCCGCGGCCAGAGCCATGGCCGATACGCCCGTCAGGGTCTTCCTGTGACTGGTCATCCTCGTGTCCTCCCCTCGTCCACGCAGTGTCGCGCGGTTGTCATTGTCTGCTGGTCCCGAACCGTCCGCCGGAGTCGAGCTCGAGCGTCGCGGCGCGCAGCCCCTCGGCCCGCGCCGTCAGGCGGATCGCCCCGGGCCGGCGGTCGGTCTGCACGATGGCCTGGGCCAGGCCGTTGAACAGCTGGCGGGAATTGGCGCGATCCGGCTCATGGCTGACCGGATTGCCGTTGCCGACCCCGATCACACGGGCGGGCCCGTCGAGATCGAACACGACCCGGTTGTCGGCCAGCGGCGCGGGCCGGCCGCGGGCGTCCAGCGCCCGGGCGGTGACCATGGCCACGTCCTCGCCATCGGCCGACAACCGGACCCGGTCGGCGGTCAGTTCGAGCCGTGCGGCCGGACCGGCGGTCTCGCGCCGGACCCGGCTGACCAGCCGCCCGTCCTTCCAGCCCCGGGCCTCCAGCACACCCGGCGCGAACGGCACGGACCACTCCAGATGGCGGTTGCGGACGACGTCCTTCACGCCCTGCGATCGCCCGTTCAGGAACAACTCTACGCGGTCCAGATTGGCATGGACCCAGACGTCGATCGCCTCCCCTTCCCGGCCGGCCCAATTCCAGTGCGGGAACAGGTGCAGCAACGGCTCCGGCCGCCACCAGGCGCGGTAGTACCAATAATTGTCCTTGGGGAAGCCGCAGGAGTCCATCGCGCCGAAATAGGAGGCCACGCTGGGCCAGCGGTTGAACGGCGTCGGCTCGCCGCGGTAGTCGAAGCCGGTCCAGATGAAGCCGCCGGCGATGTAGGGACGCTCGGCCGCGAGGGTCCACCAGTCCTCGGCGGTCGAGGCCCACCACGGGTGTTCCCGGTCATAGGCCGGCACGATGTGGCGCGCGTCGTCGCGGAGGTATTCGCCACGCGTCGAGACGGTGCTGCCGGTTTCCGAGCCGAGGATCGGCTGGTCCGGGAACCGGGCGTGATAGGGCTCCATCTGCGGCGTGCGATAGTTGAAGCCGAGGATGTCGACGACCGGGGAGATGCCCTCGCCAAAGGCCTGGTCCTTGGCCGCGGTGACCGGTCGCGTCGGGTCCAGCCGGTTGACCAGCCGCTTCATGGTGCGGGCGATGGCGGCGCCCCGGGCCGTGCCCTGGATGGCCTGTTCCTCATTGCCGATCGACCAGGCGATCACCGAGGGCCGGTTGCGGTCGCGGCGGACGAGTGTGGCCAGTTCGTTGAGGGCGGCGGCGTCCGACGACATCCGCCGCGTCTCGTCGATCACCAGCATGCCCAGCCGGTCGCAGGCGTCCAGCAGCTCGGGCGTCGGCGGATTGTGCGAGGCGCGGTAGGCGTTGCAGCCCATGCCCTTCAGCTGTTCGATCCGCCAGATCTGCAGGCGGTCGGGCACGGCGGCGCCGACCCCGGCGTGGTCCTGATGACAGCAGGCGCCGAGCAGTTTCAGCGGGTGGCCGTTCAGCAGGAAGCCGCGCTTCGCGTCGAACTGCGCCGTGCGCACGCCGAACAGGGTCTCGACCCGGTCGGCGACCCGACCGTCGGCGATGATCTCGGTCACCAGGGTGTGCTGGTGCGGCGTCTCCACCGACCACAGCGGGGCGGTGCCCCATGCCGCCGGCAGCGCCGCCTTGCCCGTCTCCCACGCCCCGAGGGTCAGCGGCGCCCGTACCTCCGCGACCGCGGCCCCGTCGGGCGCCCTGATCGTGCAGACCACCTCGCAGACGCGCCGCTCGCCCGAGGCGTTGGCGACATCGACCAACAGTTCGGCCCGCGCGCCCGCGCCGCTGGGCCGGGCCCGCACGGTGACGCCCCACTGCGGCACGTGCAGCGGATCGACCGCCGTCAGCCAGACATGGCGGTACAGGCCGGCTCCTTCATAGAACCAGCCCTCGCCGAGGCTGGCGTCGACGCGCACGGCCAGCCAGTTGACCTGACCCGGCGCGGCGAAGTCGGTGATGTCGGCCGAAAACGGCGTGTAACCGCCCTCGTGCTCATGCACGATGAAGCCGTTCAGGAAGACCACCACGTCGCGAAAAGCGCCGTCGAACTCCAGCGACAGCCGCCGCCCCGCCATGTCGGCCGGAATATCGACCGGCAGGCGGTACCAGCCGACGCTGGTGTCCGGATATTCGCGACCCAGCGGCTTGAAGCCATGCGCCGCGCGCGGATCCTCCTCCCCTTCCGCCGGCGGCGCCGGGCTGGGGGTGAACGGCAGGTCGATGGCCCAGTCGTGCGGAACCTGCACCCGGCTCCAGGCCGAATCGTCGAAGTCCGCCGCTACGGCCGTGGCCAACTCGCCGCCCGCCTTGGCGTAGGTGCGCTGATTGCGGCCGAAGCCGAAGTCCCGATCCGGATCGAAGGCATGGCCGAGAGCGAAGCGCCAGTCGAAGGCCAGTTTGCGCCGGACCCGCGGGCTCGCGCGCCCGGCCTCTCCCGACTGGCCGAAGGCCGGCGTCGCGCTGACCAGCGCGGTCGCCCCGGCCGCAAGCAGCAGGGTCCGGCGATCGGCGGTGAGGCGTCCCGATTGTGGCGTGGCCCTGGCGTCCATCCGTTTTCCCCGACGCGCCGTGTGCCCGGCGCTGTCCAGGGAAAAGAAGCCTTGGCCGCTTCGAATGTCAACGAATTGTCTGACAATATATAAAAATCATTTCACCCATGGCGTGAAGGATACGGACCGCGGGACTCGTCGGACACGCTTCGCAGGCCTATGAACACCCCATGACAGCCTCTCCGAAGATCGGGACGCGGACCCATGGCATTGTCCAGGAGCTGGGCGTGGCGATCGTCACAGGCGCCTATGCCGACCGCCCCTTCCCGGTCGAATTCGAGCTGGCGCAGCGGTTTCAGGCCAGTCGCTCGGTGGTCCGTGAAGCGGTCAAGATGCTGACCGCCAAGGGGCTGTTGAGGGCTCGCCCGCGTCAGGGGACGTGGATCCTGGCTGAGGAGTTCTGGAACCTGCAGGATCCCGACGTGCTGCGCTGGATGCTGCAGCGCCGCTTCTCCCTGCCGCTGTTGATCGAGTTCACCGAGGTCCGGCTGGGCATCGAACCGGCCGCGGCCGGCCTCGCCGCCCTCTCCGCCACCCGCACCCAGAGCGCCCGGATCGCGGAGGCGATCGAGCGGATGTACGCCGCCGGGCGGGGCGAGGACGACTCGCTGGAATCCGACATCGCCTTCCACTCGGCGGTGCTTAAGGCGACGGGCAATCGCTTCTACGCCCAGCAATGCGAGCTGATCGAGACGGCGCTGCGCTTCAGCATTCGTCAGACCAATTCCTACAAGGGGGTCAGCCTGGCCAGCATCGAGGATCACCGGCGCGTGGCCGACGCCATTTTCGCCGGAGACGCGGCCGGCGCCGAAGCGGCGATGCGGTCCCTGGTGCAGGAGGCGCTGGCGCTGATGCAGGCGGCGCTCGCCCGGGGCGGCGAGCCGGAGCCGTCGGAAACCGTCGTGGCCTTCCCGTCGGCCCGGCGACCGACGGGATAGGTACGCGCCTAGCGCAGCCGCGCGCCTTCGGCGTCCCAGACCTCGACCTCGCCCAGTCCTGCCGCCCGGACCCCGGCCTCGATCTTCGACAGGTCGCCGACCACGACCCAGGTCATCGCCGCCGGATCGAGGATCGCCGCGGCTTGCGTCACGGTATCGGGCGTCACCGCCGCGTAGCGGTCCGGCAGCGTCGTGATCCACTCGTAGGGGCGTTGGAAGCGGGTCACCTGGCGCAGATAGCCGACCATCGCATTGTTGGTTTCGAACCGGTCAGGCAGGGTCAGCACCTCGCCGCGCCGGTACAGGTCCAGCTCCGCCTGCGTCGCCGCGCGCGTTCCGCCGATCTCGTTCAGCTCGCGGGCGATCTCGGCCAGCGCCTCGGCGGTCCGGTCGGTCTGCACGCTGGTCGAGACGGCGAAGACCTGCGGTCCGAGAGCCTCGCTGACATAGCTGTTGGCGCCGTAGGTCCAGCCCTTCTGCTCGCGCAGGTTCATGTTGAGGCGGGCGGTGAAGCCGCCGCCCAGCACGCCGTTCATCGTTTCGAGATCGAAATTGCGCGGATCGAGGCCCGTGGGGGCGATCTGCCCGACCCGGATCACCGACTGGATGGCCCCCGGCTTGTCGACCAGGACAATGCGCGGCGCGGTCTGGCCGGCGACGGCGGCGATCGTCTTCTCGCCTCGCGGCAGGCTGGGGGCGCGCCAGTCGCCGAAGCCCTTCTCCAGCACCGCCATCAGCTCATCGAAACTGGCGTCGCCCGCCGCGAAGATCACGGCGTTGTCGGGCCGGATGAAGCTCTGGTGGAAGGCCTCCACGTCGTCGCGGGTGAAGGAGGCGATGGTCTGCGCCCGCCCCGCCAGCGGCGCGCCATAGGCGTGGTCCGGGCCATAGACCAGATGGCTGAACACCCGCCCGGCGATGCTGTCGGGATCGACCAGCGCCTGCTGCAGGCCCGACAGGGCCATGGTCCGTTCGCGTTCGAGATCGCTCTCGTTGAAGCTCGGCTCGCGGACATAGTCGGCCCACAGCGCCACTGTCTCGTCGAGCGATCGGGTCAGGGCCGAGACCGCGAAATTGGTCGTGTCGGAGTCGCTGTAGGCGTACATCCGCGCGCCCAGCATCTCCTGCGCCAGGGTGAACTCCTGACCCGTCATGTCGCCCGTCCCGTCGTCCATCAGGCCGACGGCAAAGCCCTGCAGACCCGGCTTCAGCGACTGGTCGGCCGCGCCGCCGGCGTCGAAGCCCATGACGATCTCGACTGTCGGCGTGCCCTCGCGCTGCGAATGGATCACCCGGATGCCGTTGGACAGCCGGCCCTCGCGGACGGGCGGCAGGGCGAGCGCCGGCATCGGTCCCATCGTCGGCAGCCCGCTGCGGTCTGCCAGATCCTCGCCGGCCGTGAACGTCGCCTGCGGCGCCACCGTCAACCGGTAGTTCGGCCGGCTCAACCACGCCTGCGACGCGGCTTTCACCTCGCCGGCCTGCAGGGCGTCGAACCGCGCCAGATCGCGTTCGAACTCACCGGGATTGTTGTCGAAGATCATCCCGCCCGACAGCATCATGGCGCGCACATAAAGCGACTCCAGCGAGCGGACGTTGTCGCCATAGGCGCCGATCTTGATCCGCTCCAGCTCCTCGGCCGTCGGACCTTCCGCCAGATACTCCGACAGCACCGCCTGCAGCGCCGCCTCGGCCTCGGCCTGGTCGACGCCGGCCTTCAGCCGCACGTCGATGGTGAAGATGCCGGCGATGGCCGAGCTCTCGTAGTTGGCCGAGGCGCTGGTGGCGAGCTGGCGGTCGAACACCAGAGCCTGGTGCAGACGCGACAGGCGTCCGCGGCCCAGCACCGACGACGCCATGCGCAGCGCCTGGCTTTCCTCGGAGCCGCTGCCGGGGACCGGCCAGCTCCAGGCGATGGCGGTCTCGGGCACGTTTTCGGCGACGACCTCGGTCTTCACCCGGTCCAGCAGCGGCGTCCATTCGGTCATCCGCCCGACCGGCGGCCCCGGCGGCACGCTGGCGAAATAGCGCGTCATCAGCTCGCGCGCCTGGTCGACGGTCACGTCGCCGGCCAGGGTCACCACCGCGTTGGACGCGCCGTAGTAGCGCCGGAACCAGTCCTTCACATCCTCCAGCGAGGCGGCGTCGAGATCCTCCATCGAGCCGATGACGGAGTGACGGTACGGGTGATTGGCCGGAAACAGCGCTTCGGCCCGCAGCTCCGGCATGATCGCATAGGGGCGGTTCTCGTAGGTCCGCTTCTCGTTCTGGACGACGCCGCGCTGCTCATCCAGCTTGGCCTGGGTGACCGCGCCGAGCAGATAGCCCATGCGGTCCGACTCCAGCCACAGCACCCGCTCCAGCCCGCCCGTCGGCACGACGGCGTAGTAGTACGTCTGGTCCAGCGAGGTGGCGCCGTTGACGGCGGAAGCGCCGATCTCCTGCAGCGGCGGCATGTATTCGTCGTCGCGATGCTCCGAGCCGTTGAACATCAGATGCTCGAACAGATGGGCGAAGCCGGACTTGCCCGCGGGCTCGTTCATCGACCCGACGTGGTACCAGACCGCGACCGCCACCTTGGGGGTCGTGTGGTCCTCATGAACCACGACGCGCAGGCCATTGGGCAGGGTGAACTGCTCATAGGGGATCAGCGCCGGTTCCTGCGGCGCGGCCTGCGCGAATCCCGCCCCGGGCGTCAGGACCATCGCGGCCGACGCCAGCATCAGCATCATCTTCTTCATCGTGTGTCCTGACGTGTGGAAAGCGGCCGGCGCGTCAGGGACGCGCCGGCCATGGGCAGGGGCGGCGGGCTCGATCAGAACGTCGCCGAAAGGCCGATCTTGAAGCTGCGGCCGCCGAGGTAGGTGGCGCGGGTGTAGTATTTGGGCGTGCCGCCCTCCCCGCCGAAGGTCTGTTCGAGGTCGGGATCGCCGGTTCCGTTCAGCAGATCATTGGCCTCGACATAGATGCGGTAGCTGCCCGACTGCGGACGCAGATAGTATTCCGCGCGGAAATCGAGCGTCTCGACGCCCTCGCTGTAGACGCTCAGGCCGCGCGGCTGGAACAGACTCAGCGCCCTTGCCTGATAGCCATAGGCCAGCGTCGCATCGATATCGTACTTGTTGTAGGTCAGCGCCGCCGTGCCCGAGTGGGCGGGCTGTTGCACGAACGGCAGGTCGCTGAACGTATAGACGTGGTCCGGGTCCGGATCGTAGGGCCAGTTGTACTGATCGGCGCGCGAACTCTCGGTCCAGGTGTGGTTGAGGAACACGCCGAGCCCGCTCCAGATCCCCGGCAGGAAGTCGAAGCGCCGCTCCATCTGGGCCTCGATGCCCCAGATTTCGGCCACTTCGTCACTGTTCACCGGGCTGCCGCCGGTGATGAACACCGAACCGGGATTGGCGGGGTCGAAATAGGGCGCGCCGTTGAAATAGGGGTGGTCCGGCAGGGTCACCGCCGCCAGCACCGCCGGGCCATTGGTGATGTTGGTCTGCAGCAGATTGTCGATCCGCTTGTAGAAGCCGCTCAGCTTGATGATGCCGATGCCGGAATAGTATTCGACGCTCAGGTCGAAATTGTCGGTGGTCGCGGGCTTCAGATCCGGATTGCCGCTGTTGATTTGCAGGATCGGCTTGACGCCTTCCGGTCCGGGGATCGGGAAGTTGATGAAGGAGATTCGCGTTTCATTCGACAGCTGACCGATCGCCGGCCGCGCGACCGACAGGAAATAACCGCCGCGGAAGATCAGGTCGTCATTGACGCGGTAGTTGAACAGGACGCGCGGCAAGACGTCTTCCGCCACCGCCTCCTGGGTGACCAGGCGGGTGAACTCGTTCTGGAAGACCAGGTCAACGCCGACCCCGCCGCCGTTCTCCGGCAGAAGCGGGCCGATATAGACGGGGAAGTTGAGGTTGCTGGCCTCCAGCTTGGTGCGATTGTAGCGCACCCCGCCAATGATCTCGAGCTTGCCGATATCGATGCGCGCCTGCAGATAGGCGGCGAAGTTCTCTTCCTCAGTCGTTTCGTTGCCCTGGTCAGGATGCGGCACGATCGGCGTCAGGGTCAGGCCCGAACCGCCGCCGACATAGCTGTCCAGGTTCTCGACGAAGTTCCGAACGGTCGCCTCGCTGAGCGTGGAGAAGCCCGGAGCCGTGATGCCGATACGCGTCAGATCGGACGGCTCGAATGCGAAGCCCAGCGCCGACACCGGAATATCGCCGCCGATCTGGCTGCGGGTCAGGTCGCTGCGGAACTCGGCCCGTTCGTACAGGGCCCCGACCTCGACATAGTTCAGCAAGCCGCCGCCGGAGGTCCAGCGGGCGCTGCCGCTGGCGGTGTACCGGTCGTTGCTGCCTTCGCTTTTATCGAGTTCACCGCTGGCGTTGTCGATGGTGAAGGCGGACGGATCATTGACCATGGCCCAGCCCTGGGCGCTGAGCAACGGCAGGGGAATACCGCTCCCGCGACGCGGCCCGAACCCGGTGATGATGACCCCGGTGTCCGGGTCGACGGCCTCGGGCAGGAACAGGGCTGCCGTCGCGTCGGTGTCAGGCATGCGCAGCCGGGTGGTGAAGGCGGCCGGATGCCGCTCCGTCCCGTGGGCGTAGCCGGCCAGATATTTGAACTCGAACTGGCCGAAGGTGGTCCGGCCGTTCAGGCTGTAGGTATCGGTGATCTGCCGCACGTCCCGGTCGTACGCATAGGACTGGGAGCGCGAGATTCCTGCATTGCCCGGCGTCAGGTCGAGCGTCAGCAGGGCGTTCGTTCCGCCCGGCGGGACGACATATTCGGCGCCCGTCGAGAAGGTGTCCGACAGGGAGAAGAAGTCCGACTTCGCCTCGGCGTGCTGGAAGTCGAATTTCAGGTTGGTATGGCTGGCGATCTGCCACTCGGCCGAAAGGGTGGCGGCGAGGGTCTCGGCCTCGTTATGGAAGAAGCTGGTGGCGAGCCCGCCCGGATAGGCCTGATCCTCGCCCGCGACGAACGGGAAGTTGGACAGCGGATCGACGGCTTCCAGCGTCGTGATCGGATCGCCGTTGGCGTCCAGCGGCAGGTAACGGCCGAAGTTGAGCCGGCCGCCGTTGCTGCCCGCGTCATAATAGATCGATCGGGTCGAACGTTTGCGATATTGGACCGAGGCGCTGAGGCCGACGTTGCCGCCGAACGTCCCGGCGACCGTGGCCGACGCAAGGTAGTCGCTGGCGAAATCGTCCGGCGCCTGGCCGCCCTCGACCGCCATGTTGATATAGCGCTCGGGACGGTCCAGCGGCGACATCGTCTCGATCTCGATCAGACCGCCGGTGCCCGAACTGTCCTGGCTGGGCAGCAGGGACTTGTTGATCGTGATCCGGCTGACCGAATCCGCCAGCAGGTTCGACAGATCGGCCGATCGTCCGACGCCGTTGCCGACCGGCAGGTTCAGGCCGTTCAGCTTGACCGCGTTCATGTCGGGCTCGAGGCCGCGCACAATCACATTGGTGCCGTCGCCGGTCACCGAGCTCCGCTGGAACGACACGCCCGGCGCCCGGCGCAACGCCTCGGAGAAGGTCGTTCCCGTGAAGTTGCCCAGATCGTCGGCAGAGATCACTTCGGCGTTGTTCTCGGCGGTCCGCTGCAGGTTGAGCGCATTGGCCCGTGCGCTGCGCGAGCCATAGACGAGCACGTCATCGACGGTGCCGACGGAGGTTCCGCCCAGGGTGAAGACCTGCGCGCGCGCCGCGCCGGGCGAAATGGTCACCGTCTCGACCAGCGTGTCATAGCCGAGAAAGGAGACTTCAATGGTGTAGGCCCCGGCCGGCAGCGACGGGAAACGGAAGCTGCCGAAGTCGTCGACGCTGGTGGTCTGACCGGTCTCGACGATCCGCACCAGCGCACCGTCCAGACCGCGGTTTCCGTCGGCGAGAGAGACCTGACCGACCAGCGACCCCGGTCCCTGCCGGGCTTGCTGACCGGCCCCGGCGCCGCTGACCACGAACGAGCCGCCGTCGGTGACGCTCAGCCTCAGACCGGATCCGCCCAGGAGGGTTTCATAGGCCGCGCGGGCGGAAAAGCTCCCGCGAAGCGGCGGCGCCGCCTTTCCGCGCAGCTCCTCTGCGGAGAACACGACATTGGTGTCGGTCTGCGCGGCGACGGCGCGCAGCGAGGTTTCGAGCGGCTGGGCCGGCAACTCGAAGGAATAGAGCGCCTGGGCGTGGGCCTGGCTCGCCAGAACAAGCGTGCTGGCGCTGACGGCCAACATGGCCAACGTGCGTGAATACATGAATCCCCCCATGGGAGCCGCATCCCGATGGGCCCCATAAGAGTAGACGCAGCGGGGCCGTAAAACCGACACGATCGGGACACAAAAAAATCACGACGTCGTCAGCGCCTGATATGCAGGGTGTCGCCTTCCTTCTCGATGCGCAGCCCGTGCAGGGTCGCGGCCGCTTCAGCGAAATCCGGCGCATTGGTCGCGAAAACGCCCGAGACCGGCAGAGCCGCGACGCGCGGATCGTCGACCACGATCCGCGGCCCGCCATAGCGATTGAGTTCGGTCACGGCGGAACCCAGCGGCGTTTCGTTAAAAACCGTCTGACCGCGCCGCCACGCGGTGGCGATTTCGACGGACTGGGGTTCGATCCGGCGCGGGCCGTCCAGCGGTTCGGTCAGCTTTTCACCCGGCCGCAAGATCAGGGGCGCTTCGGCTGCGCCTCCCCGTCGCGGACGATCGTGCGAAACGGCGACCTTCCCCTTGATCAAGGTCACCACCACGTCATCGCGGGTGCGCCGAACCGTAAATACGGTGCCGATCGCCTGGATGCGGGTGTCGCCGGCGAGGACGACGAAGGGGCGTTCCGCATCGTGGGCGACCTCGAACATGGCCTCGCCCCGATCCAGGTCGATCTGGCGGCGGTCATCGTTGAACCGGACGTCCACCTGGGTATCGGTATTGAGCGCGATGCGGCTGCCGTCGGCGAGCGTCGCCACCTTCTGTTCGCCGGGGGCCGTCGCATAGGCCCCGGCGTCGGCCAGCGACCACCAGACGGCGCCCAAACCGACCACCGCAAACAGGCAGGCCGCGATGGCCGCCGGATACATCCTGGGTCGCGCGACCAGGGCGCGCGGACGGACCTCGTCCTGACGATACCGGGCTGCGCGCGGCAGAATCGCCCAGGTTTCACTGGCCCGTTCGAACGCCTCGGCGTGGGAAGGGTCCGCGGCAAGCCAGGCGTCCAGGGCCGGTCTCACGGCCTCCTCCGGGTCGCCATGCAACCGCGCCAGCCACACGGCGGCGTCGGCGTCGATGCTGCGGGTGGGAGTGGCCGGGCTCACGATCGCGCCATCCAGTTCATCAGTTGCAACGTCGCGCGGGCGACCATTTTCTCGACGGCGGCGACTGACATGTCTTCCGACGCGGCGATCTCGGCATAGCTCATGTTATCAAGGCGGCGTTTCAGCAGTATTCGGCGCGTGCGTTCTGGCAGTCGCTCCAGCCCCGCCGCCACCTGCCGCAGCCGCGCCCGCGCCTCGACGATCCGCGCTGGATCCGGGGCGGCGTCGACGATCTCGTGGATCTCGGCCGCATCGGCGAGCGGCATGTGCCGGCTGCGGCGCTGGCGGTCGATCGACAGGTTCACCGCGGCCCGGACCAGCAGGGCTTCGTGGGATTGGACCGCGTGAAGTCGTTGATATCGATCCACCTTCAGATACGCCTCGTGCACAAGCTCGTCGGCGTCCTGATCGGAAATCCCCTGTCGCATGACGGCCCGTCGGGCCTTTTTGAGAATTTCCGCGAGCGTTGCCATCGGGGACCCTGCCTCAGTCATTCAGACGGTCGAGCGCGCGAAACCCGACACGAAATATGCAACCGATGGTATTTTTCTCTCGCTCGGCCGGAGCGGCGGGATCATCCCGGCCCGACCGTCACCGTTGCACGGCGATGGCGATGGACGAAAGGTCCGTACCGACGTCGGTCACCTTGCCTGAAGCCTTGCGCTCTGAATAGCGGTCGACCAGCCGTCCCGCGTGCGGTCGGGTCAGGACGGTGAACCGCACCAGTTCCTCCATCACATCGACGATCCGCTCGTAGTAGCTGGATGGTTTCATCCGGCCGGCCTCGTCGAATTCCTCGAAGGCCCTGGCGACGCTGGACTGGTTCGGGATGGTGATCATCCGCATCCAGCGCCCAAGCAGCCTCAGGGTGTTGACGGCGTTGAAGCTCTGCGAGCCGCCGGAGACCTGCATCACCGCCAGGGTCCGCCCCTGGGTCGGCCGCATCCCGCCCATGCTGAGCGGCAGATGGTCGATCTGCAGTTTCAGCAGGCTGGAGACCGTTCCGTGCCGCTCGGGGCTGCACCAGACCATGCCTTCCGACCACAGGGCGTGTTCGCGCAACTCGCGCACGGCAGGATGGTCGTCGTCGCCGGGCGATCCTGGAAGCGGCAGATCGGACGGATCGAAGATGCGCGTCTCGCAGCCCATGAAGCGCAGCAGCCGGGCGGCCTCCTCGACGCACAGGCGCGAATAGGACCTCGGCCGCAGCGAGCCGTAGAGCAACAGAATGCGCGGCGGGGGATCCCCCGGGCCAAGGCCCGACGCCGGCGTGGGGGACAGAAAGGCCGGGTCGAGCGCCGGCAGGTGGTCCGGATCGGGCAGGTCGCGCAGGCGGTCCATCACCCCGCCTCCCGCGCCGGAGCCGTGTCGGGGAAGAAACGCCGACCCAGCCACAGCGCCACCGGCACCAGCAGGATCAGCACCGGCACCTCGACCAGCGGACCGATCACCGCCGCGAACGCGACGGGCGACGCCAGGCCGAAGGCGGCGATGGCTACCGCGATCGCCAGTTCGAAATTGTTGGACGCGGCGGTGAAGGCCAGCGCCGTGGTGCGCGGATAGTCCGCCTCGATCAGCCGCCCCATCAGGAAGCTGACCACGAACATCACCAGGAAGTAGATCGTCAGCGGAATGGCGATCCGGATCGCGTCCAGCGGCAGGGCGACCACCTCCCCGCCCTTGAGACTGAACATGGCCACGATGGTGAACAGCAGGGCGATCAGGGTGATCGGCGCGATCCGCGGCAGGAACTTGTCCTCGTACCAGTCGCCGCCCTTGCGCGCGATCAACACCCGGCGGGTCAGGAAGCCGCCCACGAACGGCAGGCCGAGGTAGACCAGCACCGCTCCGGCGATGGTCCAGACGTTGACCTCGACCACGCTGCCTTGAAGGCCGAACAGCGGCGGAAGCACGGTGAGGAAGAACCAGGCGTAGAGGCTGAAGAAGGCGATCTGGAAGATGGAGTTGAAGGCGACGAGTCCGGCGACATACTGGTTGTCGCCGCGCGCGAGCTGGTTCCACACCAGCACCATGGCGATGCAGCGCGCCAGACCGATCAGGATGACCCCGGTCATGTACTCGGGGTGGTCGCGCAGGAAGATCACCGCCAGGGCGAACATCAGCACGGGGCCCAGCACCCAGTTCTGGAACAGCGACAGGGCCAGCACCCGCTTGTCGGCGAACACCCGCGGCAGCGCCTCGTACTTCACCTTCGCCAGCGGCGGATACATCATCAAAATAAGGCCGATGGCGATCGGGATGTTGGTCGTGCCGACCGACAGGCTGTCCAGCCAGACCGGCAGGCCCGGAATGACGGTTCCCAGCCCCACTCCCACCGCCATGGCGGCGAAGATCCAGAGGGTCAGCCACCGGTCCAGAAAGGACAGCCGGCGCGGCGCGGCCGTCTGCGTATCAGCGATGGGGGTGTCGATCACCGGGCTACCCGCCGCCCGTCGGCGTCGATCACGACCTCGCCGTCCTCCTTGGCGAAGGGCTTCAGACCCTCGGCCGGGAGCAGATCCAGAACAGTCTCCGACGGGCGACAGAGCTTGACGCCCCGGGCGGTGACCACGATGGGCCGGTTGAGCAGGATCGGGTGAGCCTCGATGGCGTCCAGCAGTTCGTCGTCGGACCGGGCCGGATCGCCAAGCCCCAGCTCGGCGAAGGGCGTGCCCTTCTCCCGCACCAGGTCGCGCAGCGGCACGCCGGCGCGCGCGGCGAGGTCGACCACCTCGGCCCGCGACGGCGGCGTCCGCAGATACTCGATCACCCGGGGCTCCACCCCCACATGCCGGATCAGCTCCAGCGTGTTGCGGGACGTTCCGCAGGCCGGGTTGTGATAGATGACGACGTCCATCGGCGATCCTCAGGCGCGCGCCGGCGCCAGGTCCTTGAGCAGCGGTTCGCAGAGGTCGGCCCGGCCTCCGCAGCAGTCGGTGAGCAGGAACAGCACCAGGCCGCGCAGCCGGTCCAGATCGGCCCGGTAGACGATCGACCGTCCGCGCCGCTCGGAGGCGACCAGACCCGCTCGCGACAGCACGCCGAGGTGGGACGACATCGTATTGGCCGGGACGGCGAGGTGACCGGCGATCTCGCCGGCCGGAAGACCATCCGGCTCGTGCCGCACCAGCAGACGGAACGTTTCCAGCCGGGTCGCCTGTGACAGGGCGGCGAGCGCGAAGATGGCCGACTCTGTTTCCATATTTCCAGCATAATGGAATGGTTAGGGCCCGCAAGGCCCTTGTGAGTCCGCTGTGATCAGGGCTTCGCCCACGCGCGGCAAGGCCGGGGCCCGAGGCGGGCGCTAGACCCAGTTCGCCGGGCCCGCGGGCACGACCCCGGACGGGTTCAGCTGCCGATGGCTTTCGTAATAGTGCCGCTTGATGTGCTCGACATCGACCGTCCCGGACACCCCCGGCAGGGTATGGAAGGCACGCAAATATCGCCACAGCGCCGGATAATCGACGATGCGACGCAGGTTGCACTTGAAGTGGCCGTGATAGACCAGATCGAAGCGGATCAGGGTGGTGAACAGCCGGATATCGGCCTCGGTCAGCCGGTCGCCGGTCAGCCACTCCGACTGCTCAAGACGCTGTTCCAACCAGTCGAGGGTGTCGAACAGCGGTCCCACCGCCTCGTCGTACGCGTCCTGACGGGTCGCGAAGCCGGCGCGATAGACGCCGTTGTTCAGGGTCGCATAGACACGCTCGTTGACGGCGTCGATTTCGGGCCGCAAGGCCTCGGGATAGTAGTCGCCCGCCGCGGCGCCGACGCCGTCGAAGGCGCTGTTGAACATGCGGATGATGTCGGCGGATTCGTTTGAGACGATGGTCCCGCGCTGCCGGTCCCACAGAACCGGCACGGTGACCTTGCCGGTGTAGCCGGCGTCGGCCGCCGTATAGACCTGATGCAGAAAGTCGGCGCCGTGGATCGGATCGCCGGTCACCCCGGGGCCGGGCTGGAAGGTCCAGCCGTTGTCCCGCATCAGCCAATGCACGGTTGAAACGTCGATCATGGCCTCGAGGCCCTTGAACCGGCGCATGATCAGGGTGCGGTGCGCCCACGGACAGGCGAGGCTGACGTAGAGGTGGTACCGACCCGGTTCCGCCGTGAAGCCCCCTTCCCCGTCGGGCCCCGGCGCGCCATCCGCCGTGACCCAGTTGCGGAAGCGGCTCTCCTTGCGCTTGAAGCGCCCGTCGGCTTCGGCGAAAACCTCGCCCAATCGCCACTTTCCATCGACCAGTTGCCCCAAGACACTCTCCTTCGTTCCGGGATCCCGAGGTCCCGCGGCGGGGCCATCTGCGAGGAGGGCCCGTACCGTCCCCTCGCCCCGGTGGACAAGCGAAAGGGCGCCGGCTCACCGGGCCCCTCTTCGCGCGACGTCTGATCCTAGAAGCGCGGACGGTCGCCCGATACCGGCGGAGTCGTCTGACCTCGCTCGTCAGCCAGGGTCGTATCGCGGGCCTCGGTCGAACCAAAGCTGCGGTTCTCGCCAGCGACCGTCCCGGACCGATACCGCGCGCGCTCGGCCATCACCTGGTCGCGACCGTAGGGTTCGGCCGACGAGTCGAACTGCTTCCATCCCTGCTCGCGATAGGCGAGTCCACGAGCCTCGGCGACCTGGCCGCCGTGCCGTTCGAGGGTGGCGACGACGTCATCGACGCGGTCGTCCTCGGCGCGCACGCTGACCAGCGAACCGCCCCGGCGAACGCCCTCAGCGTAGACGTGGGCGTCTTCCTCGCTCTCGCCGTCCCGGGTGAGAGCGCCAATCAGCCCGCCGGTCGCGCCGCCGGCGACCGCCCCTCCGACCGC
>JAXHTU010000055.1:0-19878 GCA_034189955.1 Pseudomonadota bacterium
GGCAGGATCCATCCCTGCCCTCGAGGACCCCCGAACTCTCCATCGCCCGGGCTTCATCGCTCGACCACAGCCCGCCGCCATCGAGGAACGTGGATCCGACGCCCTCCCCGTTCGACGGGATGGGGAGCATTGTAAGGGAGCCCCGCCCTCGTACAGACAAAACGGATCGAGAAAAGGTTATGTGGCTGATTGTGCCGGGGAATATTTTGATAACCAGACTATAGATTCGCGGATTGTAAGCACAGCGTCATGGGCGGGTCGCACGTCCTCTTCCTTCTCCCCTCCGGGGGAGAAGGTGGGCGGCGAAGCCGCTCGGATGAGGGGGATGGTCGGGGTGAACGGGCCGGCGCCGGGGCTGGAGCTGACTCACCCCTCATCCGCCCCTCCGGGGCACCTTCTCCCCCAAGGGGAGAAGGAAGACTCAGGCCGGCTCGACCAGCTTCAGCTTGGCCTTGGGCGGTTTTTCGGCCTTGGCGGATTTCTTGGCCAGTTTCTCGGCCTTCTTCGCGTCGCGGGCGGCCTTCTTGGCGGCCTTGAGGTCGGCCTTGGCCTTGACCGGGGCGGCGTCGGCCTCGCCGGCCAGTTCGGCCAGCATGATCAGGAAGCTGTCGCGCCGGGCCTTGGGCAGCAGGGCGAGGATGCGTTTGTCGGCGGCCTCGACGCGGGGCCGGGCGGCGTCCAGGGCGGCCTGACCGGTCTCGGACAGCCGCACCGCCTTGGCCCGGGCGTCGATGGTCGAGCGCTCGCGGTCCAGCAGACCCTTGGTGGTCATGCGCGAGACGAGGTCGGCGAGGGTCGAGCGGTCGATGCCGGTGGCGCGGACCAGGTCCGTCTGGGTCAGGCCCGACTTGTGCGACACGGCCTCCAGCACGGCGAACTGGCGCTGGGTCAGGCCGTCCGGGCCCGCCTCGTCGGCATAGATGTCGAGCGCCAGCTGCAGGGCGCGGTGCATCAGGTGGCTGGGCGAGGCGGCGAGACCGCCGCGTTTGGCCTTGTTGCCGGACTTGACCATCGACGTATCCCCTCGGCTGCCCCGCATAGCTAGCAGGCGCGTTTTACGGTTTGACGACGGACGATCCGCACGCGGTCCAGACGCGATCGCGGATGGGCCTCAGGGAGCCCGGTCGGGCTCGGCCGGAGCCAGGGGATCCACCGGCGCGTCGGTCGAGGTCAGATTGCGCATGATCAGCGGAAGCTGCGACAGGCCGAACACGGAGGAGGCGATCCACAGCACGCCGCGGAAGCTGACCCAGACGTCGGCCGGATCGAGATCGCCGCGGCCCATGCGCGCCGCCGCCCAGCCGACCAGGGCCTCGCTGCGCACCAGTTCGTTGACGATGGCCACGGCCATGAAGAACAGGCCGTAGCGGAAGGTCAGGGTGCGCCACGCCCGGTCGTTGATCGGAATGACCGTGCCGAGCAGGGCCCGCAACGGCTGCTTGCCCATGGCCAGCCCGCCCAGCAGGGCGATGGCGAGCGAGGCGTTGAGCACCGAGACCTTGACCTTGACCCACAGGCCGTCGCCGGTGAGCAGGGTCAGCAGGCCGAACACGAGGGCGAAGCCGCCGACCAGCAGCGGCATCAACGCCAGCCGCTTCTCGACGATCAGGCCGACGGCGACGCCGACGGCCGAGCCGGCGACGAGGAACCAGGTGGCGTTGACGAGGGCTTCGTCGCCCTCGAGCCCGCGCAGGCGGAAGACCAGGAAGGCGAGGCCGAAGGCCAGCAGGCCGCCGAAATCGACCAGCTGACGCAGGTTCGAGGCCTTCTTCGGCTCCGGGGCGGGTTTCGGCTCAGGCGCGGGGGTCGGTTCGCTCATGCGTCAGTCCTCAAGTCCGACCAGAGACCGTGAAAAGGCCCGGGCGTCGAAGGGTTGCAGGTCGTCGACGCCCTCGCCGACGCCGATCAGCTTGATCGGGGCGTCGGAGGCTTGGGCCACCGGCACCAGAACGCCGCCGCGCGCGGTGCCGTCCAGCTTGGTCATGACCAGGCCGGAGACATAGGCGGTGCGGCCGAAGATCTGTTCCTGGGCGAGGGCGTTGCGGCCGACGGTGGCGTCGAGCACCAGCAGGGTCTCGTGCGGGGCCTCCGGATCGATCTTCTTCAGCACCCGCACGATCTTGAGCAGTTCGTCCATCAGGGCGGACTTGTTCTGCAGCCGGCCGGCGGTGTCTATCAGGACGACGTCATA
The DNA here is from genome assembly GCA_034189955.1 of Pseudomonadota bacterium. GTDB lineage: Bacteria > Pseudomonadota > Alphaproteobacteria > Caulobacterales > Caulobacteraceae > Brevundimonas. The sequence goes on from JAXHTU010000055.1 coordinate 2,192, forward strand.
CCCTTCCGCCTTCGCCCGGGTGTAGGCGTCGAAGGCGAGGCCGGCGGGGTCGGCGCCGTCGCGGCGGCTTTCGAAGGTCGCGCCGGCGCGCTCGGCCCAGACCTTGAGCTGCTCGCGGGCGGCGGCGCGGAAGGTGTCGCAGGCCACGATCATCACCTTCGCCCCCTGGCCGGTCAGGTCGGACGCGATCTTGCCCAGCGTCGTGGTCTTGCCCGAGCCGTTGACGCCGACGAACAGGGTGACGAAGGGTTTGGGCCCGTTCAGTGGCTCGTAGCGCGCCTCGTGGCTGACCAGTTCGGCGGCGACGGCCTCGGCCAGCGCCTCCTTGACCTCGCGTTCGTTGGCCCCGGCGCCGAAGCGCAGCTCGCGGAAGCGGGCGACGATGCGGTCGGTCGCCGCGGGGCCGAGATCGCTCTCCAGCAGATGCTCTTCCAGCCCGTCGAGCGCGGCCTCGGACAGCGGCTCCCTGACGAAGGTGGCGACGACCTGCTCGGTCATCTGTTTCGAGGAGCGGGAGAGGCCCTCGCTCAGGCGCGAGAGCCAGCCCTTTTTCGGCGCGTCATTCATGGACTGGCTTTAGCGGGGCGAAGCGGGCGCGTCACGCTCCGTCATCCCCGGACTTGATCCGGGGATCAGAGGGCGAGGCGGGCTGTGCGGCGGGGGCGGCCCGGTGACCGCGCCCGTGCCGTCATTGACGCAGCACCGGACGGTCTGACCCTCGGGTCAAGCCCGAGGGTGACGGCGGGAGGAGGGCCGAAGGGTGAAGGTCGAAGGCCACCATCCGTGACCGCCACGCGTTGTCGCGCTAGAACATCCCCAACAGGATCCTCGCCCTTGCCCAAGACCCACGCCTTCCACAGCCCCGCCGCCCACGGCTTCGTCCGCGTCGCCGCGGCCACGCCGGTGGTGCATACCGCCGACCCGGTCGCCAACGCCGACGAGCATATCGCCCTGATCCGGCAGGCGGGCGAACAGGGCGTCGAGCTGCTGGTCTTCCCCGAGCTGTCGGTCAGCGCCTACGCCATCGACGATCTGATGATGCAGGGGGCGCTGCTGGACGAGGTCGAGCGGCAGGTGGCGCGGCTGGCGCCCCTGACCGCGGAAGCCGGGGTCGTGGCCGTGGTGGGGGCGCCGCTGCGTCGCGAGGATCGGCTCTACAACTGCGCCGTGGTGCTGGGGAACGGCCGAATTCTCGGCGTCATCCCCAAGACCTATCTGCCGAACTATCGCGAGTATTACGAGAAGCGCTGGTTCTCCGCCGGCGGGGACGTCTCGAGCCGCGAAGGCGACCTGACCGTGGCGGGCGAGGAGGTCCCGTTCGGCGCGGATCTGGTGTTCGAGGCCGCCAACCGGCCGGGCTTCGTTTTCGGGGTGGAGATCTGCGAGGACTACTGGGCCCCTCTGCCGCCGTCGACGCGGCAGGCCCTGTCGGGCGCGCGCATCCTGCTGAACCTGTCAGCCTCCAACATCGTCATCGGCAAGGCCGACGAGCGGGCGCTGCTGTGCGCCAGCCAGTCGGCCCGCGCGGCGGCCGCCTATGTCTTCGCCGCCTCCGGCTGGGGCGAGAGCACCACCGATCTGGCATGGGACGGTCAGGCGACCATCCACGAACTGGGCGCCTGCCTGGCGAGCGGAGAGCGGTTCTCGATGGAGAGCCATCTGACCGTGGCCGACGTGGACATCGAGCGGATCGGGCTGGACCGGCTTCGCAACGGCACCTTCGCCGACTGCGCCCGCGACGAGCTGGACGGCTTTCTGTTCGAGCGGGTCCTGTTCGAGGCCCGCGACGCCGCCCCCGCCGACGACCTGATCCGTCCCCTCGACCGTTTCCCCTTCGTGCCCGACGACCCCGCGCGGCTGGACCAGGACTGCTACGAGGCCTTCAACATCCAGGTCCAGGGGCTGATGCGGCGGATGAAGGCGACCAATGGCGAGAAGATCGTCATCGGCGTCTCGGGCGGGCTGGATTCGACCCAGGCCCTGCTGGTCGCCTGCCGCGCCTTCGACCGGCTGAACCTGCCCCGCACCGGCATCCTCGGCTACACGATGCCGGGCTTCGCCACCTCGGACGGGACGAAGTCGAACGCCTGGGCGCTGATGAAGGCCTTGGGGGTGACGGGCGCCGAGATCGACATCCGGCCGACCGCCACGACCATGCTGGAGGCCATCGGCCATCCGTTCGCCAGCGGCGAGCCGGTGCACGACATCACCTTCGAGAACGTCCAGGCGGGGCTGCGGACCGATTATCTGTTCCGCCTGGCCAACCAGAACGGCGCCTTCGTGCTGGGCACGGGCGACCTGTCGGAACTGGCGCTGGGCTGGTCGACCTATGGCGTCGGCGATCACATGAGCCACTACAACGTCAACGGCGGGGTGGCGAAAACCCTGATCCGCCACCTGATCCGCTGGGTCGCCGACCGCGAACTGGTCGGGGCCGAGGCGGCGCCGGTGCTGCGCGGCGTGCTCGACACCGAGATCTCGCCCGAACTGGTGCCGGCGAAGGACGGGGCGATCCAGTCGACCGAGGCGACGGTCGGGCCCTATGCGCTGAACGACTTCTTCCTGTTCTACGTCACCCGCTTCGGCCTGAAGCCGTCGAAGGTGGCGTATCTGGCGCATCAGGCGTGGAAGGACGCGCCCGTCGGGCACTGGCCGGCGGGCACGCCCGAGGACGAGAAGGTCGAATACGACCTCGCGACGATCAAACACTGGCTGCGCAAATTCCTCGTCCGCTTCTTCCAGACCTCGCAGTTCAAGCGCTCGGCCATGCCGAACGGGCCCAAGGTGGTCACCGGCGGCTCGCTCTCGCCGCGCGGCGACTGGCGGGCGCCGTCGGATGCGACGGCGCGGGTGTGGCTGGACGAGCTGGAGGGGAATGTGCCGGACTGAGGGCTTAGGGCTTAGGGCTTAGGGGGAAGCAAGGCTGGCTTATGATTCGCCACCTAAGACCTAAGCCCTAAGACCTTCTCACGGCACCTCCCCCAAAAACGGAAAGATCGCCGCCTTGGCCTCGGGCTCGTCCAGCATCGGCGCGTGGCCGACGCCCGGGACCTCGACATAATCCATCTTGGGTGCGCGCTTCTTCATCTTGGCGGCGATCGCCTCGCTGAGCAGGTCGGAGGTCTCGCCGCGCACCAGCAGCACCGGCCGGGCCCGGGCCAGTCGGCCGAACATCGGCCACAGATTGGGGACCAGGGCCTTGGCCCCGGCGGCGCGGATGGGCACGGCGATGTCGGGATCGTAGTCCAGCACCGGCGACCCCTCCGTGCCGACGCGGAAGACGCGGCGGGCGAAGGCGTCCCAGTCGGCGTCGGTGTAGTGGGGGAAGGCGATGGCGTTGTGCAGCTTCACATAGGCGGCGGCCTCGGCCCAGCCGGGGGTGTCGACCGGCTGGCCGGAATAGGCGGCGATGCGCATCAGCCCCTCCTTCGCCACCTCGGGGCCGATGTCGTTGAGGATGGCGGCGGCCACCGCTTTCGGACGGATCGCCGCGAGCGCCATGGTGATCAGCCCGCCCATGGAGGTGCCGAGGAAGACGGCCCGGGCGACGCCGGCCTGCTCCATCAGGGCCAGCACGTCCTGGGCGTAGTTGAGCGGCTGATAGGTCATCGGATCGGGAGCGCGGTCGGACAGGCCGCGGCCGCGCACGTCGATGGCCAGCACCCGGCGGCCGCTCTGGGCGATCAGCGGGGCGATGGCGCCGAAGTCGGCCGAGTTGCGGGTCAGGCCGTGGATGGCGATGACCGGCAGCTTCGCCGGGCCGCCGGCGGCGGCGTAGTCGCGCGCGAACAGGGTCAGGCCGTCGGGACTGGTCCAGCGGCGGTCGGCGAAGGTCTGGGTCATGCGGCGGCTCCGGAAAGGCGTTCGGAGTTTAATTCATCGCCGGACGAATTGCTTCAATGACCGAGCAGATCCCTGACGAAATGATCGAGATCGCCGCCCTCGAAGCGAAAGCCGGGGACGCCGGCGCGGCGGGCCGCCTCGAGTCCGGCCGCCTGATCGGTGATCAGGAAGGAGCGCCCCGGATCGATGTGATGTTCGGCGATGGCGCGCAGGATCATGCCGGGATTCGGCTTGCGGTCGGGATGGTCGGGGTGACGATAGCGCTCGTCGATCGCCTCGGGGTGGAAGGGGCAGGCGTAGACCGCCCCGATCACCGCACCCTTCGCCGCGAGCCGGCGCACCAGCAGGGCGTTGAAGGCGGTCAGCTGCGCCTCGCTGAACAGGCCGCGGGCGACGCCCGGCTGGTTGGTGGCGATGACGCACAGATAGCCGAGGGCGGTCAGCCGCCGCACCGCCTCCGCGGCGCCGGGCAGCAGCAGCAGATGCTCTTCCAGATGGGGATAGCCGGTATCCTCGATCAGCACGCCGTCGCGATCGAGGAAGACGGCGGGAACGCCGGATGCCATGATGTCCCGGGCATACGGCGCCGTACACAGCGGTTGCAAGCCGTCACGGGAAGTGACGGCGCCCGATTTGGCGTTGCGGCGGACGATTTGGTAGGGAGCCCTGCCCCGGCGCGGATGCGACCGCGCGAACGGAGACCTCCGGCATGACCATCCCCTTCATCGATCTTCAGGCCCAGCGGCTGCGACTGGACGGCAAGATCGAGGCGGCCGTGCAGGCGGCCGTGGTCGGCGGCGCCTGGGTGATGGGGCCGCAGGTGCGCCAGTTCGAGGTCGATCTGGCCGCCTTCGGTCAGGCGAAACACGCCCTGGGCTGCGCCAACGGGACGGATGCGCTGGCCTTGCCGCTGATGGCCTGGGGGATCGGGCGTGGGGACGCGGTGTTCGTGCCCAGCTTCACCTTCGCCGCCACCGCCGAGATCGTGCCGTGGTTCGACGCCGAGCCGGTGTTCGTCGATGTGGATGCGAAGACCTGCAACATGGATCCCGGCCATCTGGAGGCGGCCATCGAGGCGACGCTGAAGGAAGGCCGGCTGACGCCGCGCGTGGTCATCGCCGTCGACCTGTTCGGCCAGCCGGCCGACTATCCGGCCATCAAGGCGATCTGCGACAAGCATGGCCTCAAGCTGATCTCGGACTCGGCGCAGGGCTTCGGCTGCACGATCAACGGCGAACACCCGCTGAAATGGGCCGACATCACCACCACCAGCTTCTTCCCGGCCAAGCCGCTGGGCTGCTACGGCGACGGCGGGGCGGTGCTGACCAATGACGACGACCTGGCCCAGCTGATCGACTCCATCCGCGTGCACGGCAAGGCGGTGGCGCGCGATCTGGAGGGCAAGACCTTCGACCACGACCCCAAATATCTGAACATGCGCATCGGGCTGAACAGCCGCCTGGACACCATCCAGGCCGCCGTCCTGATCGAGAAGCTCAAGGTGTTCGGTCAGGAGATCGAATGGCGCAACCGCATCGCCGCCCGCTACAACGAGGGCCTGCGCCCCCATGTCGCCGCCGTGCCGGACGTGCCGGCCGGCAACGTCTCCAACTGGGCCCAGTATACGATCGAGCATGACGACCGCGACGGTCTGGCGGCGCATCTGAAGGCGCAGGGCGTGCCGACCGCGGTCTATTATCCGATCCCGCTGCACCTTCAGCCGGCCTACGACATGTATCCGCGCGGGCCGCAGGGCCTGCCGGTGACCGAGCGGCTCAAGGACCGGGTCGTCAGCCTGCCGATGCACGCCGACCTCGACGAGGCGACGCAGGACCGCATCATCGCGGCGGTCGCCAGCTTCCGCTAAGGGTTCGCGCATGACTCACTCCCTTCCCCCGCTCAAGGCCGGCGTCGCCGGCGTCGGCGTCATGGGCCGCAACCACGCCCGCGTCCTGACCGACATCCGCGAGTTCCAGCTGACCGCCGTGTTCGATCCGGACGCGGCCACGGCCGACGGGGTCGCCGGCCTGTATGACGCCACGGCTTTCACCGCGGCCGGGGACTTCGTCGCCTCGGGCCTCGACGCCGCCGTGGTGGCCACCCCCAACCGGCATCACGCCGACCTCGGCGTGGCCCTGCTGGAGGCGGGGGTCCATGTGCTGGTGGAAAAGCCGATCGCCGCCACCGTGGCCGACGCCCAGCGCATCATCGACGCGGCGAAGGCGAACGACCGGGTGCTGATGGTCGGTCAGGTCGAGCGCTTCAATCCGGCGGTCGACGCGGTCAAACGGGCCATTGACGGCGACGACATCATCTCGATCCAGATCACCCGCGTCGGCCCCTTCCCGCCGCGCATGGGCGAGGTCGGAGTGGTCATCGACCTGGCGGTGCACGACATCGACATCATCCGCCACCTGACCGACAGCGAGATCGTCGAGGTCCAGCCGCAGCTGGCCCGCACCCGCGCCGAGCGCGAGGACACGGCCCTGTTGCAGTTCCGGCTGGAGAACGGGGTCATCGCCCACATCACCACCAACTGGGTCACCCCCTACAAGGTCCGCACCCTGCAGGTGGCGACGCGCAACAAATTCGTGGTCGCCGACCTGATCACCCGTCAGGTCACCGAATATTTCGGCCAGCAGGCCGACGGCTCCTACCAGACCCGCGCCGTCAACAGCTGGCCCGCCGAGCCGCTGAAGAAGGAGCTGGAGGCCTTCGCCCACGCGATCCGCACGGGCGAGCCGCCGGCGGTGACGGGCGAGGACGGGCTGCGGAATCTTGAAGTGGCGCTGAGGTGTCTGGGGGAGGGGTGAACCCTCCGCCCCGCCCGCGCGTTACCGGCGCATGAGCGAGGTTCCCCTCACCCCAGGCGACGAGGCCGAGCCCGGCACGCCCGGTACGGGCGAGAACGTCTGCCCCGGCTGCAACGGCACGGGTCTGGTCGGCGACCGGCCGTGCCCGACCTGCGAGGGCTCGGGGCGGGTGATCGAGGGGATCGGCGGGGGGTGACGGGCTGCAGACCGGCGGTGACCTCAGTCCCCTTCCTTGTTCGTGGAAGGGTCAGGGACGGGCGTCAGTCTCGCCGCGTCACGCCCCCTCGATCGTCAGAATGACCTCTTCACCCGACAAGGCGAGGTCCACGTGGGCCTCGAGGTCGAGATCGGTGGTTTCGGTACCTACCCTGATGGTCATCGCACCCTCGTTCATGCCGCTATGGATCATCCCAGCGCACTTCGGATATCGGTCCGGACGAAGTGGTCGCCGATGTAGAGCAGGGGGCATTCATACAGTTCAGCCAAGGCATAGCTGAAGCAGTCGCCATAGTTCAGGCGGGCGGGATGAAAGCCCTTGCCCCAGCGTGCGTAGGCGTCGGCCGCCAGGACGGCGAGACCTTCGCTCACATCGATTACCTCGGGAGCGAGGCTGTCGAGCAGGACCTGGACGCTGTCCTCGACCGTTTTGCGCCGCGCCACGATCAACGTCTCGGCCAAGGTCGCTGCAGACAGTAGCAGGTCGTGGGCGATCAGCACGGCCTCGCAGGCGGCGGCTTCAGGCTCGTTCGCCGCGACCGCAATCAGCGCCGAGGTGTCGACGACGATCAACCGGGCAGGCCGTCGTCGTCATAGAGGAAGTCCTGACTGCGCGCGGCGGAGAAGCCGGGCTCGAACTTGCCTTCGGCCAGCGCCTGCGCTCTGCGAATTCCCGCCAGCTTCTCCGCGGGTGTGGGTTTGCGGCGCCGGGGTCCGATCTGCGCGATCTCCTTGCCGTGCCGCGTGACCACGACTTCCTCGCCGCTCTCGACCAGACGGAGCAGTTCGGTGAACCGGGCCTTGGCTTCGGAGACGGAGACGTGAGTCATGGCCAGAATATAGTCGAAAGTCTGGCCATTTTCAATCTAGCCCACCACCTGCATCCCCAGCCATTCCGCCACCAAGGCCGGCTTGTCGGCCCCGTCGATCTCGACCGTGACCTCGTGTTTCAGCAGCCAGCGGCCGCCGCCCTTGTCCTCGACCGAGAGCAGTTTGAACCGCCCGCGCACGTTGGAGCCGGCGCGGACCGGGGCGAGGAAGCGGATCTTGTCGAAGCCGTAGTTGACGCCCATCACCACCCCCTCGAGCGGCGGCACGGCGTCATAGGTCATGGCCGACAACAGCGACAGGGTCAGGAAGCCGTGGGCGATGGCGCCGCCGAACGGGGTCGCCTTCGCCGCCTCGGGGTCGATGTGGATGAACTGGCGGTCCTCGGTGACCTCGGCGAAGGCGTCGATGCGGGCCTGGTCGACGGTGATCCAGCGGCTGACGCCGACCTCCTGCCCCACCAGACCGGGCAGATCGGCGACGGGGGTGGGCGTTGCCTTGCGTTCGGTCATGGGGCGGGCTCCTCAGGCGATCGGGGTGAAGCGGTCTTCGATGATGGCGGAGAACAGGGCCGGGTCGACGTTGCCGCCCGACAGGACGAGGGCGGTGGTGCGGTCGCGCGCCTCGACCTTGCCGGCCAGCAAGGCGGCCAGCGACACCGCCCCGCCGGGCTCGACCACCAGTTTCAGCTCGCGAAAGGCATAGCGGACGGCCGCCGCTACCTCGGCGTCGGAGACGGTCTCGACCCGCTCGACGCGGCGGTTGATCGGAAAGGTCAGCTCGCCCGGACGGTCGGTCATCAGGGCGTCGCAGATGGTGCCCCGGGCCGGGGCGTAGGTCCGCCGCTCGTCGGCGGCGATCGACAGCTGGAAGTCGTTGTAGTCGCGCGGCTCGACCGCGATCACCGCCGTGTGCGGGGACTGGGCGGCCATGGCCAGGTTGATCCCGGCGATCAGCCCTCCGCCCGAGGCGCCGCAGACCAGCTGGTCCAGCGGGGCGGCGCCGACCGCCCGCGCCTGTTCGACGATCTCCAGCCCGGTGGTGCCCTGTCCCTCGATGACGAACGGATCGTCGAACGGGCGGACCAGCACCGACCCCTTCGAGGCGGCGATCTCCTCGCCGATGGCCTCGCGGCTCTCGGTGTAGCGGTCGTACATGCGCACCTCGCCGCCGAAGGCGCGGACGCCCTCGACCTTCACCGCCGGGCTGTCGGCGGGCATGACGATGATCGCCTCGATGCCCAGCATCCGCGCGGCGGCGGCGACCGCCTGGGCGTGGTTGCCGGAGGAGTAGGCGACGACGCCGCGCGCCCGCTCCTCCGCCGTCAGCCGGCTGATGCGGTTCCAGGCGCCGCGGAATTTGAAGGCCCCGGCGACCTGCAGGGTTTCGGCCTTGAGCAGCACCCGTCCGCCGACATGGGCGTTGAGCGCCGGACTCTCGATCAGCGGCGTGCGCACGGCGCGGCCGGCGATCTGGCGGGCGGCGTCCTGGACGCCGGCGAAGGAGGCGATGTGCATGGGTAACCCATAGCGTGTGATTTCTTCCCGGCGAAGCCGGCTTCGATCGTCGGAAGGTTCGTCACAACGACCACAACGAAAACTCCACAACGGACACGACGTGGCCTGCGCCAGACTCCCATCCCGTTGTGTCCGTCGTGACCCCGTTGTGTTCGTTGTGATGAACCTCCCGGCCCCCGGACCTCAAGGCTCAGGGGTTGCGGCTTCGCCGCGATGACCGGTTGAGTCTGTGGAGCGCCGCTCTAACCTGCTCCGATGAAGTCTCTCATCCTCGCCATCGACCAAGGCACGACCTCGACCCGGGCCGTCGCCTTCGAATGCGCGCCCGAGGGCGGTCTGCGCCCCGTCGCCGTCAGCCAGATCGAGCTGGCCCAGCATTTCCCCCGCCCCGGCTGGGTCGAGCACGACGCCGCCGAAATCTGGAGCGCGACGCTGCAGACCTGCCGCGAGGTCATCCGCAAGGCCGGCGGCGTCGGCCGCTTCGCCGCCATCGGCCTCACCAACCAGCGCGAGACAGCGGTGATCTGGGACGCGGCGACCGGCGAGCCGCTGCACCGCGCCATCGTCTGGCAGGACCGGCGCACGGCGGGAGCGACGGCGAAGCTGGCGGCGGCGGGCCATGAGCCGATGGTGCAGGCGGCCACCGGCCTGATCCTCGACCCCTATTTCTCGGCCTCGAAATTCGCGTGGCTGCTGGACGCCGTTCCGGGGTCCAGCGAACGGGCGGAGCGGGGCGAGGTCAAGCTGGGCACGATCGAGACCTGGCTGATCTGGAAGCTGACCGGCGGGGCCAGCCACGTGACCGACGCGACCAACGCCAGCCGCACCTCGCTGATGGATCTGGCCACGCGCCAGTGGCGGCCGGATCTCGCCGAACTGTTCAATGTCCCGATGGCGGGACTGCCGGAGATCCGCGATTGCACCGATCCTTTCGGCGATTGCGACCCCGTCCTCTTCGGCGCCGCCCTGCCGATCCACGGTTCGGCCGGCGACCAGCAGGCCGCGCTGGTGGGACATGGCGCGCTGAAGGCCGGGGACGCCAAGATCACCTATGGCACGGGGGCCTTCCTCGTCGCCAATGTCGGCGCCGCGCCCGTGGCCTCGACCAGCCGGCTGCTGGGCACCCTCGGCTACGCCGTCGGCGGCGACGTCGCCTATGCGCTGGAAGGCTCGATCTTCTCGGCCGGCTCGGCCATCCAGTGGCTGCGCGACGGCCTCGGCGTGATCACGGAATCGCGCCAGTCCGAGGCCATGGCCCAAGGGCTGGCCGACAACGGCGGCGTCTATCTCGCGCCCGGCTTCACGGGATTGGGCGCGCCCTGGTGGGAGCCGGAGGCGCGCGGAACCATCGTCGGCCTGACCCGGGACAGCGGGCCGGCCCATCTGGTGCGGGCGGCGCTGGAGTCGCTGGCCTACCAGACCCGCGACCTGCTGGACGCCCTTGAGAAAGACGGGGCGCCGAAGCTGAAGGTGCTCAAGGTCGACGGGGGGGTCACCGCCAACGCCTTCGCCATGCAGTTCGTCGCCGACATCTGCGAGGTCGTGGTCGAGCGGCCGGCCTTCCAGGAGATGACGGCGCTGGGGGCGGCCAAGCTGGCGGCGCTCGGCGTCGGCCTGATCGGCGATCTCGAGGACCATCCGGTCGAGGCCCCGGCGCGCTGGACGCCGCGCATGGCCGACGACGAGCGCGAGCGGCTGCTCAGGGGCTGGCGCGGGGCGGTGAAGGCCGCCATCATCGCCGCGCAATGAGCCAGACCGTTTCCGAAGACGCCCCCGCCGACGCCCAGTCCACCTATTCCGGCACGCGCGAGGTGGATCCCCGTTACGCCCTCGACGAGGCCCGGCTGGGCGACTGGCTGGCGGCCAACGTCGAAGGCTACGCCGGCCCGCTGACGATCCGTCAGTTCAAGGGCGGCCAGTCGAATCCGACCTATGAGCTGACCACCCCGGGCCGCACCTATGTGCTGCGCCGCAAGCCGCCGGGGACCCTGCTGGCCTCGGCCCATGCCGTGGACCGCGAGTTCACCGTCATCTCGGCCCTGCACGAACAGGGCTATCCGGTGGCCCGGCCGTGGGCCCTGTGCACGGACGACAGCGTCATCGGCTCGATGTTCTACGTCATGGACCGGGTCGAGGGCCGGGTGCTGTGGGACCTCAAACTGCCCGGCCTGACGCCGGACCGGCGGCGCGCCATCTACGACGCCCAGGTCGATACGCTGGCCGCCCTGCACGCCTTCGATCCCGCCGCCATCGGCCTCGGCGACTACGGCCGGCCGGGCAATTATTTCGAACGCCAGGTCGGGCGCTGGACCAAACAGTACCGCGCCTCCGAGATCGAGCCGATCGCGGCCATGGACCGGCTGATCGAATTCCTGCCCGCGACCCTGCCGCCGGAGGGACCGACGCGGATCGTCCACGGCGACTTCCGCCTCGACAATCTGATCCTCGCCCCGGAGACGCCGCAGGTGCGGGCGGTGCTGGACTGGGAGCTGTCGACGCTCGGCGATCCGATGGCCGACTTCTCCTATCTGCTGATCGCCTGGGTGATTCCGGCGAGCGCCCGCAACGGGCTCGCGGGGGCCGACATCGCGGCGCTGGGCATTCCCACGGTCGAGCAGATGGTCGAGCGCTACGCCGGCCTGACCGGGGCGCGGCCGGCGAACCTCGACTGGCTGTTCGCCTACAATCTGTTCCGCCTGGCCGCCATCTGTCAGGGCATCGCCGGGCGGGTGCGCGACGGCACCGCGGCCTCGGCCCATGCGAAGACCATGGCGGCGCAGGTGCCGATGCTGGCGGAAGGCGCCCTGTCGTTCGCGAAGACGGCCGGCGCCTGACCGTCTAGTTGGTCAGCACCTGGACCCGCGTCCATATCGCCCCGCGATTGACGACATGGACCCGCAGTCGCGCCGGCGCGTCCGGGGCGAGGGTGCAGACCGGATAGTGGTCGCCGAGCCCGTCGGCGCACAGCACCCGGCCCGCGGCGTCGCGGACCGTCAGATCGACATCGGTGTCGCCGTCGCCGATCACGGCCACGCGCAGGATCTCGGCTCCCCGGGCGTCGATCTCGAAACTCCAGCTTTCCAGCGAGGCCAGCCGCCGGACCGTCGACACCGGCCCCGCCCCGAACGGCGATGAGCGGACCCCCGCCATCGGCGCGGGGGGCGGCGGCGGCGGCGGCGGCGGGGGCGGCGGGGGAGGCGGCGGCGGGACATAGGACGGCGCGGGGGCGGGCCGGACCGGAGCCGGCTGGCGTTGCGCCCGATCTTCCTGCTCCGCCCTTTCCCGCTCGGCGCGTTCCCGCCGCGCCTGCTCCCGCGCGGTCTCGCGCCGATGGGCGGAGACGATCACCTCGTCGACCGGGGCGGCCTGACGCAGCGCCGCCGCCTCCTGTCTGAGCCCGGCGGCGCTGAGGACAGGCCCGATCCCCGGTTCGCTGGCCTCGCCGACCCGCGACGGAACCTCGTCCAGCATCCGGGCGGCGACCAGAAGCGCGTCGGCGTCGCGCCGCTCGCGGGCCCAGGCGGCCAGCCGGGCGGCGGTCAGCCACTGGACGACGCCGCGCGCCTCGGGCGAGTCCGCCGCCAGCGGCGTCTGTTGGGCCGTCGCCGTCGGGGTGGCGCAGCAGAGGGCGATGCCAAAGGCGATGAGGAGGCGGAGCGCCGGGGTCATGCGGTCACCTGTGGTCCCCGCCCGGGGCGGCGGGCCGTCAGGCTCGCACTGTGGTCCGGGCGGGACAAGCGCGGCGACTGACGAAAGCTGACGCGCTCAGCGAGGCGGCAGGACGGCGCCGTTCAGAATGCTGCGGTCGGCCCGGGCCTGAACCAGCACGGCCACGGCCTCGCCGGGATCAAGACCGGCCGGCAGGGCGTACAGGGCGGGGCGGCCGGTCCAGGCGCCGAGGCTGCGCACCGAGCTGACGACATTGACCTGCCGCACGGTCTGGCCGCGGTTGTCGCCGCCTTCGATTTCGACCGTCTGGGGCCCGGGCCGATAGACCACCGCCACCACCTCGGCCCCACCCGCCGGGGCGCGGCCCGAGCCGACGCCGACATGGTCGCCGGCCTCGCGGAATTCGATTTCGGGCGGGAAGACCCGGCGCAGGGACTCTTCCTCGACGGCGACCTTGAGCGCCGCCTCCCCGGCGCCGGGAACCTGGCGGCGGCCGTCGATCACCACCTGCGGCGTGCCGACGGCGCGCAGCTTGAGCGGGCGTCGATAGGCGCGCTGGCGCTGGGCGAACTCGGGCCGGGCGAAGGTGTCTTCCCAGCCCAGATAGTCCCAGTAGTCGACGGCGTAGGTCAGGGCGATGACGCCGGGCTGGGCGGCGAGGGCCTCGACCCGGGCGTTGGCCTCGGGACAGCCGGCGCAGCCCTGGGCGGTGAACAGTTCGACGACCACCGGCTCGGGCCGGACGTCGCCCGCGGGCGCGCGCGGCCCGGCGGGCTGGGCGCTGGTCCCGGCCGCGATGGAGGCGGCCAAGAGGACCGCCGCGGGAATGATCCAGCCGCTTGTGCGCATGGCGGGCACCATAACCACGGTCCGGAACGACGCGCGCCTCATTTTCGCGTGAGCGATCAGACCCGGATGTCGAGCAGGGCGCCGGGACGTTGCGGCCGGTCTTCGGCCGCGCGGGACAGGATGGCCGCCGGTCGGGCGATGGTCGCCGGCGTCGCGGCGGCGGCGGCGGGGGCGTCGGGGCTGTCGAGCGCCGCGCGGAAGAAGTCCGAGCGCGAGGCGCGCACCGCCGACGGCGGGCTTTGCGCCGGGAACAGGGGCGAGAGGACCGGAAGACGAATCGCGCTCATGCCGACAGGGTTAATGAAAACCGTCGGAAAAGGGTTAACGCGCGCCGGCCGGGGCTCAGCGCGTCGTGGCGGTCGGCAGCGGCCGCGGCGGGGCCTGGATGGCGGCGACCAGACGGTCGATCTCGGCCGGGTCGGTCAGCGGGCCCGACACCTTGGCCACGACCCGGCCCATGGCGTCGACGGCGAAGGTCTCCGGCGCGCCGGTGATGCCCAGATCGAGGCCGGCGCGGCCGTCGCGGTCGACCAGCACCATGGAATAGGGGTCGCCCAGCTCGTCGAGGAAGGCGCGGGTGGCGACCGGATCGTCCTTCCACGCCACCCCGACGACGGCGACGCCGCGCTCTTCCAGCGCCATCAGCTGCGGGTGCTCGATGCGGCAAGGGGCGCACCAGCTGGCGAAGACGTTTATCAGCATCGGTTTGCCGACGCCGGCGGTCTTCAGGTCCAGCACGCCCGGCCCCGCCGTGGACCCTGTCAGCATCGGCAGGACGGTCTCGGGCACGGGCTGGCCGACGAGGGCCTCGGGCCGGTATTCGCTGCCGCGCTGGGCCAGCGACCGCCCGGAGAAGTCGCCCAGCCGCACGGCGGCGAAGATCACGAGGGCGACGAGGGCGACCAGCGGGATGATGGCGAACCAGCGGTTCATGGCTCAGGCCTCCGGCCGTTCGGCCTCGAGCCGCTTCAGCTCGGTCGACCAGCGGCGCGCGGCCAGTCCGGCCCGCGCGGCGAGGGCGGCCAGCGCCACGGCGCTGATCGCCCAGGCGGGCCAGACGAAGGCGCCGTAGGGACTCATGTCCAGATCGATCATGCTCAGGCTTCCAGGGCGCGGCGGGCGCGGATCGACAGCACCCGGCGGCGCACGATCTCGGTGCGGATGGCGGTCAGCCAGACGGCGAGGAAGAACAGGCTCCAGGCCGCCATCATGGTCAGCAGCGGGGTCAGATAGACCGGCGGCATGGCCGGTCCGTCGGCGCGCAGCAGCGAGGCCGGCTGGTGCAGGGTGTTCCACCAGTCGACCGAGAATTTGACGATCGGCAGATTGATCAGCCCGACGAGGCCCAGAACGGCGGCGGCGCGGGCGGCCCTGGTCTCGTCGTCGATCGAGGCGCGCAGGGCCATGTAGCCGAGGTAGAACAGGAACAGGATCAGCACCGACATCAGCCGCGCATCGCCCCAGGCCCACCAGGCGCCCCACATCGGCTTGCCCCACAGGCTGCCGGTGATCAGGGCCAGGGCGGTGAAGGCGGCGCCGGGCAGGGCGGCGGCGCGGGCGGCGGCGTCGGCCAGCGGATGGCGGAACACCAGGGCGAAGAAGCTCGACACGCCCAGCGCCGCATAGGCCGCCAGCCCGACCGAGGCGGCCGGCACATGGACGAACATGATCCGCATCGTGTCGCCCTGCTGATAATCCTCGGGCGCGGCGAACGACAGCCAGGTCGCGACCGCCAGCAGCACGACGGCCAGCCCCCAGACCGCCGGCGTCAGCGGTCGGGTGAAGCGCAGGAAGCGGTCGGGATTGGCGAGGCCGAACATGGGAATCGCTCTTTAGGGGGTGATCGCGTCGAGCGCTACTTCGGGCCTTTGCGGAGGCGGCGCGGCTTGTCGCCGCCCCCCGCGCCGTGCGACAGCAGCGCCGTCGAAGCGGAGCGGTATCATGAGCGAAGACGTCACCAGGGACAGCAACGGCAACGTCCTCGCCGACGGCGACAGCGTGACCCTGATCAAGGACCTCAAGGTCAAGGGCTCGGGCGGGGTGACGCTGAAGCGCGGCCAGCTGGTCAAGAACATCCGCCTGACCGGGGATGCGGACGAGATCGAGGCCAATGTCGAAAAGGTCCGCGGCCTCGTGCTGCGGACGGAGTTCGTCAAGAAGGCCTGACGGCGCGGGCCGCGCGAAGCGCAACACGGTCTTCCGCCGCCCGGGTTCATCACAACGGACACGACGAAAGGCACGACGAACACAACGGGTCAGCGTCTGGCTCCGGCCCCGTGGTGTCCGCTGTGAGACCGTTGTGTCCGTTGTGATGAACCTCGGTCGCCGAGGTCCTGATGGCGCTTCGCGCGGCGGGATCAGCCCTGGGCGTTGCGGATCGCCGCCGCCCCGGCGAACGGCGTGACCACGGCCGCGAACAGCACGTAGGCGGCGAGGAAGGCCAGCGCCGGCGTGGGCGAGAGGCCGTTGGCCGCCCGCTCCAGCGCCCCCGCCCCGAACACCACCGGCGGGATGAACAGCGGCAACACCACCACCGCGATCAGCAGGCCGCCGCGCTTCGAACCCAGCGCCAGCGCCGCCCCCAGCGCCCCGGTCAGGGCGAAGCCCAGCGCCCCGATCAGGGCCGACAGCGCCACCAGCGGCGCCTGGGCCGGCGCGAGACCGAGGGTGATGGCCGCGACCGGCGCGGTCAGGGCCAAAGGCACCCCGACGGCCAGTCCCTGGGCCAGCGCCTTGGCCAGCACCACCAGCTCCAGCGGGACCGGGCCGAGGGCGATCAGGTCCAGCGCCCCGTCCTCGTGATCGCGTTCGAACAGCCGCTCCAGCGACAGGATCGACGACAGGGCCAGGGCCAGCCAGGCGACCCCCGCCGCCACCGGCCTGAGCCCGGCCGGATCCCCGCCCGCCGCCAGCGGAACCAGCACCGTCAGGCACAGGAAGAAGCCGCAGGCCAGCAAGGGCCCGCCCCCGCCCGACCAGGCCAGGGCCAGCTCGCGCCGCCACAGGATCGTCAGCGCCCTCACCGCCCGGCCCCGATGTCGAGCGCCCGCGCCGGCACCGGCAGCGGATCGTGCACCGCCGCCAGAATGGCCCCGCCCTTGTCCAGATGCGCCTGCATCAGCAGGCCCAGGGCCGCGCGCCAGCGGGCGTCCAGCGGCGCGAACGGCTCGTCCAGCAGCCAGACCGGCCGCGGCGCGGCGATCAGCCGGGCGAAGGCCAGCCGGCGGCGCTGGCCGGCCGACAGCTGGCGCACCTCCAGATCCAGCAGCGGCGCCAGCGCCAGCACATCGCCGGCGGCGGCGATCCCGGCCGCGTCGGCGCCATGCCAGCCGGCGTGGAAATCCAGCTCCTCCCGCGCCCGCCGCGCGCCCTTGAGCCCGTCCAGATGACCCAGCCAGTGCAGATGCCGTCGCCGCGCCTCGGCCGGATCGGTCTCGCCGAAGGCGATGGTCCCGGCGTCGGGGCGCAGAAAGCCGGCCAGCGCCCGCAACAGGCTGGTCTTGCCCGCGCCATTGGCTCCCGTCAGCGCCACCGCCTCCCCGGCGGCCAGCGAGAAGGACAGGTCGCGGAACAGCACCCGCTCGCCGCGCGACAGGGTGAGGGCGGTTACGGTGATCATCCGCGCCCGCCCCAGTTGATAGCCATTCTCAATGACCCTGCCGTCAACGTGGATACATGGACGGCGCCGACAACCCTCGCTATATCCGGCCTCGCCGCAGCAGGCGTTCGCCGCGCGCGTCGGGGACCTGTGCGCCCCGCCGTCGACCGCGCGAGCGTGCAACCGGATTGTCGGGCGGCGTTGACCAGAGGAAGCCTCTCCATGCCGTCGAACGACAGCTTCAAGACCCGTCAGGACCTTTCCGTCGGGCGCAAGAAATACGCCTATTACAGCCTTCCGGCCGCCGAGGAAGCCGGTCTGGCCGGGATTTCCCGCCTGCCGCGCTCGATGAAG